>PMNO01000656.1 GCA_003161835.1 Myxococcales bacterium
TTTGCTGGGCGAAGCGAGGGGGGGGCCGGGGGTGTGCGAGCGGCAGCGAGCCACACCCCCGTAGAATCGTTTGACGCGAGGTTGGGTTTTGGCGGATAACCCCGTTCATGGAGAGTGCCGGATCGTTGCCGGGACTGGGTGGGTCGCTGGCGGTTTCGTTCGTCTCGTTGGGGCTGGTTTGCCTGATCGCCTATCTCAGCCTACGGTTCCTCAGCCGTCGCGGAGTGGGTCGCCCGGGCGGTCCGATAAAGGTGTTGGCGCGTTGTCCGCTGGAGCCGCGCCGCTCGTTGTATCTGATTGAGACGGCCGGGCGCTGTTTTTTGGTCGGTGTCGGCGACGGACCGATGACGATGCTGGCGGAAGTGGACCAGGACCAGGCGGTGTCCGTGACGAACCCCGTGGTGGTCAGACCCGAGGGCAGCAATCGTTTCTCCGCCGTGCTGGGACGGGTATTGGGCGGTGGGCCGGGCTCGGGTCATACGTAGGCATGCCGGACTTGGGCCGCTTCACTCCGGGACGATCCGCGCTGTTGTTCGCGGTGATGGTGGCCGCGGGCGTAGCGGGGTCGGGATCGGCGCAGGCGGCGCGCGTGGCGCATGCGGCACACGCGACCAGCCTTGCTGTGGGGGCCAGCGGTTCGATGGCGTCACGTCCTCTGGTGACGATTCTGGTGATGGCGGCGCTGTCCTTGGTGCCGTTCGCGCTGTTGATGACCACCTGCTTCGTCAAAGTCGCGGTGGTGTTGTCGATCTTGAGAAGCGCCATCGGAACGCCCCAGGTGCCTCCGACGCAGGTGGTGACGGGGCTGGCGCTGGTGCTCACGATGTATGTCATGGCACCGACCGGCGAACGAATGTACGACGCGGTAAAGCCGGTGCTGGGCGCGGGTGCCGGCGCCGATCTCACGAGCGGCCAAACAATCGAAGCCCTGGAACAAGCGAGTGCCCGCGCCAAGGAGCCGCTCCGCGCTTTTCTGCTGAAACATGCCGACCGCCGCGATCGTGCGACGTTCTATTCCCTGGCCTTGCGCATGCGCACGCCGCAAGAACGCGCGGGCATCACCGATGGGGATCTGCTGGTCATCGTGCCGGCTTTCGTCACGTCCGAGCTGCGCCGCGCGTTCGAGATCGGTTTCTTGTTGTTCCTTCCGTTCTTGGTGGTGGACATGGTGATCTCGAATCTCCTCCTGGCCTTGGGAATGCACATGCTGACGCCGACGACGGTGTCGTTGCCGTTCAAACTCCTGCTGTTCGTGCTGGCCGATGGGTGGCATTTGGTGGCCCGTGGGTTGGTGGAGAGTTACCTGTGAATCGATGGGATTGAGAGTGGTGTCGTGACGTCGTCCGATCTCGTGCTGCGCGCGGTGCGCGAGGGGCTGTTGTTGGCGATTCTCGTGTCGGCCCCGCCGCTCCTGGCCAGCCTGCTGGTGGGTTTCGTGGTCGGGATCGTTCAGGCCGCGACGCAGATTCAGGACCAGACCCTGGCGTTCGTGCCCAAGTTGCTGGTGGTATCGCTGACCTTGCTGGCGCTGGGGCCCGTTCTGGGGACGCAGTTGGTTCGATTCACGCAGGCTCTGCTGCTGGTCTTTCCGACCTTGCGCTGAGGAGGTCCGGTCTGGTGGCTGATCCGTGGGAGGAGGTGCTGCTGGCGGTGGGGCTGGGCGCGGCGCGCACGATTCCCATCACCTGGATGGTCCCAGCCTTGGGCGGACCGCGGGTCGCGCCAGAAGTTCGCGTCGGCTTGGGTTTGATGCTCGCTGTGCTTTGCCTGCCGATCCTGTTGCCGGCAGTGGTCTCGTTCCCGACACCATCCTTCGTGCCGGTGCCGTCGGCTTCAGGCGTCCGTGGTCCCCTCGAATGGATCATCTTGCTGGCCCGGGAGCTGCTAGTGGGGCTGACCGTGGGCCTGTGCGCGGGCGCGGCGTTTCGCGCGGCCGAGGCGGCCGGTCGCCTGGTGGACATCTTGCGAGGCGCGAACCTGGCGGAGGTTTTGTCACCTCTGTCCGATGAACGAACCAGCCCCACCGGTGACTTGTACCTGTTCGTGGCGATCGTGGTCTTTCTGGAAATGGGCGGGTTGCGATTTCTGATGACCGCGCTCGCGCGCAGCTACGAGGCTGTTCCGGTGGGCGCGCCGCCGTCGGTTTCTGCCTTTGGCCCCGCGGCGGCGCTGGTCACTTTGACGACCGGTAAGCTGCTGGAGAGCGCCATCGGCCTCGCGGCGCCGGTCGTGGTGGCGCTGTGGATTGCCGACCTGGCCCTGGGCGTCGTGGGACGCACCGCTCCACAGATTCCGATCTATTTCGCGGCCATGCCCGCCAAGGCGCTGCTGGGATTGGGAATGGTCCTGGTCGGACTTGGCGCCGTCGACGCGGCATGGACCGCGGGATTTCCTGNNGCGGGGACGAGGTTTTCGATTGGTCGAGACGCGGCGTACCGCCCTGGTGGTGGTTGCGGCGGCATGGGTCACGATGTCCGCCGCCCTGGTGTCCGCCGGTGTCGGTGTCGCGCCGACGCTTGCGGGGGCAACAGACACTGGCTTCGACGACCCGAAGCTGACGCGTGAGATGGGCGCACCGCGGCCGCTCGTGCGCCCGCCGGTCGCTCCTGCCGTCGCCAAGGCATCGGTGCGTCCGGCCTCCCCGACGCGCCCCGCTTCCGTTCCAAGCCTCGCCGTCGCACCGGCACCGGCACTTGCAGTCGCACCTGCACCCGCCCCCGCACCCAAGGTGATCGCTTCGCCTTCTCCCCTGCCTCGGGTGCCTCCTGCCTTGGCCCATGCCCCCGAACGGGCAGTGCCCGCGGTGGTGCCCAAACGCTTGGCGTTGGCCGACGCGCGGGACGGCTCGGTCGCGCCGTTCGCGGACATCGCCCAGACCCGCAAGCCACCCCCGGACGTTGCCGCACCGGCGGCGGAATCCGCCACGGCCGCCTGGCCCTACGCGCCGCGACTGAAATTGGGCTATCGCCGGTTCCCGTTCACGCGCGTCGTCAGCGCCGCACCCGCGATCACGGCCGGGACGCTGGACCCCAACCGGCCCGAATCGTTCGAAAGCTTGTCGTTGGATCTGTACGCCATCTCCTGGTACCTGCGCGTGGGACTGTCCACGCAGTTCGGCTGGGAGAGCGGTCAATTCAATCGGACGGGGGACTATTTCTTTGCCGAGTCTGGGTCCGTGGGTTTTCAGCTTCCGGGACGGTTCACACCCTTCATCGAAGCCATCGCGGGTGCGGGTTACATGCGTCGCAAACAGGCCGACTTTGCGTTGCCGACGGCGTACTGGCAGACCGGGATCGATGCGGGCGTCGAGATCTATTTCGCTCGGCGCGCGTACCTCAGTCTGGCCGCCGGCTACCTTCATCCGGGCAACCTGTATCTCATGGATCAGAATCTGCATTCCGTGAAAGCCGATACCTGGTCTCTGAAGGTCGGCATCGGAATCTGACGACGAGCCCGGGGCCTTCGCGTACACTCCGGCCGATCTTGCGTGGATCGCTAGGAGGCTTCATTGAAGACCCGTCGGCTCGGTTTGGTTCTGGCACCATGGGCGATCAGCGCGGTCGTTGCGCTCGGCGGCGGCGGTGTCGCGCGCGCGCAGCCGGCAGCGACACCCTTACCGCTGGCCGTCGACCTCAAGAAAGTACCCGTTGGAAGCTGGTCCGAGTACCGCATCGCTGACGGGAAAAACGTGATGGTCGTGCGGCTGGCGCTGGTCGCCAGGACGGCGGGTCTGGCGGTGGTGGAGACGGAAATCAAGGGTGGTCCGGCGGCCGCGCTCGGGCGAACGATCATGCGCATGTCGATTCCGATCGCGGACTCGATCGAGATTAAGCCCCAGGATCAGGTCATCCAGCTCGGCGACAATCCGCCCATGTCGCTTCCGAGCGAAATGGGTGGGCTGCGCGCGGCCCAGTCGTTCAGGAAATTGGACGCCAAGAAACGCGTCGGGGTGGACGCCGTGACGGTTCCTGCGGGCGCCTTCCCGCGCGCCGAGCACTATCAGGACAAGGGCCCTGGGGGAGAGACCATCGATTTCTGGATCAGCAAAACCATCATGCCCTTCGGTCTGGTCAAGGTCACATCGTCGGGATCGCCGGGCGGCACGGCGGTTTCGATGGAATTGACCGCCCACGGCGCGGGAGCCAAGGGTGTGATCACGAAAGCACCACAGCCGTTCGACGCCGCGGCGATCATGAAGCAGGCACAACCCGCCCTGGGGCCGGGGGCAGTGGGCGGCGCGGCCGGAACGTCCAGTCGAGGTGGGCCGCCCCCGCGACCCATTCCGTCGCCCCATCCGGGAATGCCGGCGACCACGCCGGGGAGCAGGCTCGATCATGGCCCCAGCCAGTGAAAATCCCACGGAGGAGCCCACTCCTCAGCGCTTGCTGAAGGCGCGTCAGGACGGCCAGGTAGCCGTCAGTCGGGATTTCGCGGCGGGATTCTGCTTCGTGACGGTCCTGGCGGTTCTGGTGGGCACGGCGCCCGCGGGCATTGGACGGATTTTGGGACTGTTTCGCCGCTCACTGGCGGCGGCGGGTGAGGGGGGTGCAGCGGATTTCGCGGCGGCCGGGGCGGCGGCGGGGAATGTCCTCTGGCCGGCGCTCGTGCTTCCTTTGGGAGCGGCGTTGGTCGTCGGCTTGTTGATCGGCGTGATGCAGACGGGCGGGCTGTTCGCCTGGCAGGCGACGCGCCCCGACCTGACGCGCTTGTCCCCCGCAGGCGGGTTGAAGAAATTGCTGGCCCCGCGGNNGGAACGAGCGTGGGGTGGCCCGCGGGTATGCTGCCGCGCCTGGCGGGGGCGCGGCCCGCGTCCGTGCTGGCGGCCGTCGGGGTGTTCTCTTTGCGCCTGGGAGTTCGCGTCGCCGTGGTCCTGGTTGCCTGGGGCACGATGGATTGGTTGCTCGCGCGTAGGCGCCACCGCCGGTCGCTGATGATGACGCGCGACGAGGTCAAGCGCGAGTACAAGGATGCTGAAGGCGATCCCAGACATCGATCGGAGCGCCAGCGCCTGCATCGCGAGCTTGGCGAGCAACGGATGCTCGACGACGTCCGAAAAGCGGACTTCGTGGTGGTGAATCCCGAGCACATCGCCGTCGCCGTGAGGTACGACCGCGCCTCCGACGCCGCCCCCACGGTGGTGGCGAAGGGCGAGCGATTGCTGGCCGAGAGAATTAAGCAGCTCGCGCGCGAGGCCGGGGTTCCCATCTACCGCGACATCGGCCTGGCCCGCGCGCTGAACGAGCTACCCGAAGGCGATGAGATCCCCGAGGTTCTGTACGAGGCGGTGGCCGAGTTGTTGCGCGCCCTGTGGGAGGCGGATAGCCGCCCCGTCGAAGCATCTTTCGGGGCCAGCACC
>PMNO01000003.1:0-9107 GCA_003161835.1 Myxococcales bacterium
ATGTCCAAGAGCACGCCTTGCCCGCCCTCGAACATCACATTGCGACCGCTGACGATCTGGTCGTGAACGAAGCGGGACGCATCGCCCACGAACGGCCGCAGGCGATCTCCGAGCGGCATGATCGCATCCAGGACGTCGCTCAATTCAGGACGCTTGCCCCCGAGGGCCTCGATCTCCGGGCCCATGTGGGCGATGCTGCGTTCGACCAGCTGTTTGAAACGTGCGGGACGGAGCAAGTCGCCGACGCGAATTCCGGCTCGCGCCGCCTTGCTCTCATAGGTGGGCCCGATCCCGCGCCGGGTGGTCCCAATCTTGTTCGGCCCCTCCTCGCGCAACCTGTCGAGTTCGCGATGATAGGGCATCGTCAGGTGCGCGCGCGCCCCCACCAGCAGGTTTTCGTCGCGCTCGAGNNNTCCACGATCTTGCCCTTGCCCTCATCCCCCCACTGCGCTCCGACAACGACTACGACAGACATCTAGCTTTTCCTCAGCACTTTCTTCCCCACGCGGGGTTTCGTCGTCCCAGCGACAGCCTCGCCGGCGCGAACAATCTCGCGATATCCCCAGCGCGAGGCATACGCCGCGAGATCCGGCTCGGACATCGACATCAGCAACGGAGCGGCACGCCGCCCCTGAGCACGCAAAGCCCTCGCGGCGGAGACGGCCTCGTCGATCGGGCCCACGACCAGGAGTGGCGCATCGACGTCTGCTTCGTGTGGAGTCCCGTTGCGCGGATCCGCCGCGAAGGCCACCTCCAACGCGCCCGCGGCGGCCTCGACGTCGATCGCGAAACCAACCGCCGGATTGGCACGTCCGTAACGGCCAAGCAGATCGTCGTAGCGCCCTCCCTGTAATACGGGCTCCGCCGCGCCCGACACGAACGCCTGGAACCGCACGCCGGTGTAGTAGTCGAACCCGCGCACTTCCGCGAGATCCACGTGCAAGCGCGCCGGGACGGACCGATCCTCGACGGATTTGACGATGTCCCTGAGATCCGCGATCGCCCGCCGGATCCGCTGAGTGGGCGCCTGACGCGCCGCCACGCCCAGTACGCTCGGCTCGCCTGAAAAATCAGGCAACGCACAAACGAACCGCGCGAGGGCCTGATATCCCGCGCGCGCGGGAGCGGTCCGCGACGACCGCAACACGTCCTCCATCGCGACGAGATCGCGCTTGGCGATCGCAGCCCGCATCGCGACGGACGCGGCCTCCGACAACTCCAGGGCCGCCAAGATCTCGCGCATCAGGCCCAGATGTCCCAGATCGATGGTCAGATCGAAATGGGACAGATCCAGCCCCGCGGCCACCAGAGCCTCGGCGCCAAGCGCGATCACCTCGGCGTCGCCCGCCGGCGACGTCACCCCCACCAGCTCGACCCCCGCTTGAATCAACTCCCGCTGCGAACGCGCGCCCTTGTTCAGACGCAAGACGGTTCCCTCGTAGCACAGCCGCACGGGCCCGATCTCGTCGCGAAATCGGGTCGCGATCAATCGGGCGATCTGGGGCGTGATGTCGGGGCGCAAGGCCACCACGCGGCCCGAGCTCGGTTCGACAAACTTCAGAGCGGCGTCGCGTCCCACGCTCCCGAGGCCGAGCCCCAGCACCTCCTCGTATTCGAACGCGGGCGTGATGACGCGGGCGAATCCCCACGCCTCGAAGACCCCCAGGAGGGTCTCGGCTATCCGGCGCCGGGCCGCTGCGGCTCGCGGCGCGAAGTCGCGCATCCCCGCGGGCAAGCGCAACGAAGGAGTGTCCACCATGATCCGACGACAATTCTGGGCGGCGCCGCCGCCCGGTAGAGGCTACTTGCGATTGACGGCGTTGCGAATCACGCCGCTCTTCAGAAATCCAACGAAGACCTCGGCCAGCTCGACCGCGACCTTCTCTTGCGCCTCCTTGGTCGAGGCACCCAGGTGCGGCACGGCGATCAGATTGTCGTGCTGAAACAAGGCGGACGGATCTGGCGGCTCCTTGGCGAACACGTCCAGGGCGGCGCCCCCGAGATGGCCGGAATTCAGCGCGTCCAGCAGGGCACCTTCGTCGACAATGCCGCCGCGGGCCGCGTTGACCAGGCAGGCGCCCTTTTTCATCTTAGCCAGCATTGGCCCGTCGAACAGATTCTTGGTGTCCTTGGTCAAAGGCACGTGCAGCGTCAGGAAGTCCGACCGCTCTATCAGGTCGTGAAACGACACCCGCTCCACGCCGGCCGGCAAGATCGCATCGTCCGGCAAAACAGGATCATGCCCAATCACGCGCATCTTCAGACCGACACCCCGCTCGGCCACCTGCCGGCCGATGTTGCCCAGCCCCATTACGCCCAGCGTCTTGCCCGCCAATTCGATGCCCATGAATTTCTTCTTCTCCCAGACTCCCTGGCGCATGAGCCCCGCGGCCTGGGGAATCTTGCGCGCGAGCGCGAACAACAACCCCACCGCCAACTCGGCTGCGGCGGTCGAATTTCCCGCCGGCGTGTTGATGACCAAGATGTCCTTCGCAGTCGCGGCCGCGACATCGATGTTGTCGACGCCGACCCCCGCGCGGCCGATGATCTTCAGCTTGCCCGGATTGGCCAACACCGCGGCGGTGACCTTCGACGCCGAGCGCACGCCCAGCCCGTGATAGTTGCCGACCACGGTGGCCAGTTCTTCCGGCTTCATCCCCGTCTTGACGTCAACCGAAAAGCCGGCCTCTTGCAAAACGACGACTGCGCTCTTGGACATTTCATCGGCAATTAGGACAGAAATAGGTTCAGACATGATTCGTCTCTCCTGGCACGGGGCGGTTGGTTGGGCTCACGGGTGAGGCATCTAGGGCGACGTGCGCGTCTGGGCGAAACTTGCCTGCGCGGCCGCCACTCCCGATCCCGGCTTGATGCCATAGCCGAGATCCGACAACGTCATCTCGAGCCCGGAAATCGCGGTGACGATATCGAACTCGCTGAAATAGCCGATGTGCGCGATGCGCACGATCTTTCCCTTCAAATGGTCCTGACCACCGGCGATCGTGATCCCATAGCGGTTCTTCATGGTCCTGACCACCGCCGAACCGTCGATGCCTCCCGGCACCCGAATCGCGGTGATGGCGTTCGTGGGCGACGAAGAGAACAATTCGAGGCCCAACCCGCCCGCCGCCGAGCGCGTCGCCTTGGCCAGACGGTCGTGGCGAGCCCAGACGCCCTCCAGGGTCTCCTCACGCAACATGCGAAGGGATTCACGCAGCCCCACGATCAACGACACGGCGGGGGTGAACGCCGTCTCGCTCTTTTCCTGGCTCTTCTTCTCGCGCAGCAGATCCAAATAGAATCGAGGCAGGGTCGCCTTCGCGTTCGCCGCCCACGCCTTCTCCGAAGCCGCGATCATCGCCAGGCCCGGGGGCAACATCAGCGCCTTCTGCGAGCCCAGGCACACCACGTCCAGGCCCCAGTCGTCCATCGGGACGTCGAACACGCCGATCGCCGTGATCGCATCCACGCACAGCAAGACGCCGTCGCGACCCCGCACGACCCGCGCGATGCCCTCCAGATCGTGCTTGACCCCGGTGGAGGTCTCTGACGCCGTGGCGTAGACCGCCTTGATGCTGGGGTCCTTGTCCAGGCTCTGCTTGACCAGCTGCGGGTCGACGCTCCTGCCCCACTCGACGTCGATGAACGTGCAGTCGACGCCGTAAGCTTGGCAGATCTTACCCCAACGCTCGCCGAATTTTCCGCCCCGCACCACGAGGGCCCTATCGCCCTTGCTCAGGAAGTTGCACACCGCCGCGTCCATCGCCGCGGTGCCCGAGCCCGCCAGTTGCAACACGAGCTGCTTGGTCTGGAACAACCACTTCAGACCCTCGGTCGTTTCCTTCAGGCATTCCATGAATGCCGGCGCGCGGTGATAAAG
Source organism: Myxococcales bacterium (assembly GCA_003161835.1). GTDB lineage: Bacteria > Myxococcota_A > Polyangia > Fen-1088 > Fen-1088 > FEN-1088. The sequence continues at coordinate 3,881 of PMNO01000003.1, forward strand.
CATCGGCGCCGCCATCGCCAGCAAAATGCGCTCGGGGACGGGCGTGGGCCCGGCGGTTAGCAGATACTCCTTCATCGCGCCTCAGGTTCTATTACATTCTTCGCCCGCGGCAAAGCCCAATCCCCTCCCCTTCCGCTCCGGATTTCCTCACATGTCTCTCGCTCAATTCGCCGACGTCCATTTCGGCTACCCCGGCACAGAAATACTGACCGGCGCATCGCTGCTGATCCGGCCCGGGGATCGCCTGGCGCTCGTGGGACCCAACGGCACCGGCAAGTCCACCGCGTTGCGCTTGCTGGCGGGGGACATTGCCGCCGACACAGGCGATGTGCGCGTCCTCGGCCGCGCGTCGGTCTCGTACCTGCGCCAGTCGCAGGAGTTTTCAGGTCGCGGGACCCTGATCGACGCGCTGCTGGAACCGTTCGCCGATTTGCAAAACCTGCATGACCAGATAACCGCCATCGAAGCGGCCCTGGCGGACGACGCGTCGCCCGCGGAGCTTGCCCGCTACGGTGAATTGCAGGAGCGGTACTTGCGCGAAGGCGGCTACGAGATCGAATCCCGCGTCAAACGCCTCACCGCCGATGTCGGATTCTCCGAGACCGACCTGTCGCGGCTGGTGGACACCCTGTCGGGCGGTGAGCGGGGCCGGCTCGAGCTGGCCAAGGTCCTGGTGCGGCAGCCAGACCTCCTTCTGATGGACGAGCCCACCAATCACCTCGACCTGGCGGCAATCGAACGGTTGGAGGGTTTTCTTTCCGAATATCCGGGCGCGTTCATCTTGGTATCGCACGACCGCGCCTTCATACGGGCAACCTGCCGGGAGATCATCGAACTCGAGGACGGCAAGTTCGTTCGCTACCCGTACGGCTATGACAAGTACGTCGTCGAACGGGACGCGCGGATGGAACGGGCGCGCATCGACTATGAGCGCCAGAAGCAGCACGTCGACAAGACCGAGGACTTCATCCGCCGCAACCTGGCCGGGCAGAAGACCAAACAGGCGCAGAGTCGGCGCAAGATGCTGGAAAAACTGGATCGCCTGGAGCGCCCCGACGACCAATGGCAGCTCGCGGGACGCGTCGCGCTCAATTTCTCGACGGGAGGAGATCTGGGCGCGAAGGAAACGATCCGCGCTCCGCGCATCACGGTCGGCTATCCCGGCGCCCCGTTGCTGCGTGACGTGACCGCCAACATTTACCGCGGTGAAAAGGTCGGCATCGTCGGCCCCAACGGCGCGGGAAAATCGACCCTCCTCAAGACCCTGATTGGCGAGTTGCCGCCGCTGGAGGGCACCGTTGAAATCGGCACCGGGGTGCGCATCGGCTATTTCGATCAGAAGCTGGGCCAGGTCAACGAGGACGGAACCCTGATTGACGAAATACGTTCCGTGCGAGCGGATCTGTCACCGGATGTCGTCCGTACGTACTTGGCCAAGTTCCGATTCTTTGGCGACGATCCCTTCCGGGTGGTCCGTGGCCTGTCGGGTGGCGAGCGCAGCCGCCTGGCGATGGCAAAGATTCTGCTATTTCCCCGCAATGTTCTGGTGCTGGACGAGCCAACGAACCACCTGGATATTCCGGCCCGGGAAACCCTGGAACAGGCTCTCCAGGACTACGAAGGAACGCTGATTGTCATCAGCCACGATCGCTATTTCTTGGATCGCGTGACGACCCGCCTGTTGGTCATCGACGGCTCTTCGGTCGAAAGCCATCTCGGCAACTACTCCGACTGGCGACGGCGACGCCGCGAAGCTGCACCCGGCCTGACAGCGTCCGCCGTGACGCCCGACACCGTGACGAAACCCAAGGTCACCGCGTCATCGAGAACCCCCGCGCCTTCCGCCACCAACGCTCGCTCCGAGACCGCGACGCCGCCCACCTCGGACACCGCGAACACACGCGCCGACGCGAAGAAGCGCGAGAGCGAGCGCCGGCGGCTCGAAAAGCGGATCGAGATGCTGGAAGGTGACGTCGCCAAGCTCGAGGCGGAGCTGGGCCAAGTCCGCGCGACCCTGGCCAGTGATCATGGCGGCGATTGGCAAAAATTGCACACCCTGGCGGATCGCGAACGGGAACTGGACGCTCTGTTGGCGCGGCGCATGGCGGAATGGGAGACCGCCGCGGCTAGTTTGGCCGAGCGCTAACGCGCCTTCGGCGCCGCAAGCGGCCTCGGCAGGCATCCAGTCGAGTCTTTGGCGCGCGTCGCTGGAACGGCTCAAGACGTCTTGCCCGATGCCGATACTTCTATGAGGTAACGGCATCTCATGGATGCGGGAGGTTGCCGCATGCGGTCCGTAGGTCTTCAATTGCTGGCGGTCGGGTTGGCCCTTTGCGGGTGCGCGGGACGAAACCGCCCCGTGGTCCTGGCCAATGCCGCAACGCCGTTCGGGATCGCGATCGCCGGGGTGTGGGATGGGGTGGTTCACGAGACCCTCACGGAGGGAATCGGGGCCGGCGACTCGCGGGTGGAGAAGCAGGAATGGCACCTCGAGCAGGTGGGCCCGACGATCTCAGGGTACTACCTGGCCGCTTTGACCTTCACTTCGGGAGATGGGCGGCCCTACGTTTGTAGCCGCCAGGCGAGTTTTTCGGCGCTGGTACGATTCGACGTCAGCGGGCAGATTCGCGACGGATCGATCCAGCTCGACGAGGTCGCGCAGCGCGCCTCGGAAGGCCACTGCACGCCCGGCCAACGTGCTTTGGCGCACTATCACGCCGAGGTCAGAGGCGATGTCCTGACCCTGGTGGCCGACGGGCAGCGCCAGACCCTGTACCGGAACCGAGGCACGCCTCAGGCGCCGGCACTCCTGGCGGCCGCGGCCGCCGGGGCGGACGAAACGCGCGGTCCCGGGACACGCCAGACAGCCGCCGCCGACGACCGGCCACCCGCCGCCTCGCCCGTGGATGTGAGCGGGGTGTGGATCTGGGAGCACCAGGGCGCGATTCCCACGGGCGACGAAAAGCAGGAACGCGAGGAATGGCACGTCGATCAGGACGGGGCGCGGCTGTCCGGCTACTACGACCGCGTGGTGCGCGAAATCTCGGCCGACGGCCACGCCTTCAAGTGCAGCATGGACACCGAATTCGAGATCGCCACCCGCTACAAATTTCGCGGCGAGGTTCGCGGCAATCAGCTGGTCATCTACGAGAGTTCCTACGAGGTCCTGGAACCGAGCGCGTGCGACAATGGCCAGCGGCGGCTCGACGCCTACGAAGGGCTGGCCAACGGCGACGAGGTTCGGTTGATCTGGGGCGTCGGCGGTCAGGTGCTGAGGCGCCCGAGGCCCGACGTCCCGACCCAGCGATTCTAGAACGCGCCCGCGCCCGAGTTCACTGACCGCCTCACTCTTCGTCGTCGGCGTAGTCGGAAACCGCCAGGCGAGGTGCGCCCGGCTCCAGGTCGAGCTCGTCGGTGAACATATCGTCGAACAACCCCTCGACGGTGCCCGCCACCGCGTCGGCGCGCCGGAGTTCCTCGCGTTCGAATTCTTCAAAGGTGCGGTATATGGGCTGATCACTATGGTTGCGCATTTCGAATCCTCCTTCTGTTGGGCGGTCAATCGGTCCACCTACCCGCAACACCTACATGTAGGGATTAGTACTCCTGCGACCCGGGCGCCGCAATTTTTTTTCTTAGATCTCCGCTTCGGAGCGCGCGGTAGGTAGAGTCCCGCCCCGACAATGGCCAGGGTCATCGCGGTCGCAAACCAAAAAGGCGGTGTGGGCAAGACCACCACCGCGGTCAACCTGGCGCTGGCGCAGGCCCACCTGGCGGAAAGCTCGGTGCTGCTGGGCGATTTCGACCTGCGGCGTCCCATCATCCACAATCTCTTCCAGATCGATCGTGCTCCCGGACTCTCGGACTACCTCACCGGCCAGTGCACCTTCCCGCAGGCGCTGCGCCGCATCGAAGGCATGAGCCTGTACATCTTGCCGGCCGGCACGCCGGTCAAGAACCCGCTCGAACTGCTCAACATGAGGCAGGCCAAGGCGCTTTTCGAGGAGTTGCCGCGCACCTTCAACTGGGCGATTTTCGACACGCCGCCGCTGCTGTTTTCGGCGGACGCCAACCTGCTCGCCACCATGGCGGACGGCACGATTCTGGTGGTCAAAATCGGTTCCACGACCTTCGACAACGTGACGCGCGCCATGCAGTCGCTGTGTGAGAACAACGTTCTGGGGATCGTCGCCAACGGCGCTCGCGCCTCGGAATTGTACAGCAAGTACACCTATTACTACTCGAAGACCGAGTAGGCGCGCCTACCCCAGCCGCACCGCCGCGGTCACTACCGAAAGCGGCGGCAGATCGACGACGATGCGCCCCGCTTCCACCGCGACCTTGTGATCGCGCGGAGTGATGCGGTCGGGCGTGGCGAAGGTGTTGGCGGCGTTGAGGTCCGCATCGTGCAAAATGCGCGCGGTGGCGCTTCGCGCCGCGGCGCCCGCGAGCGAGCAGTTCACCGTCATCCCCGCATCCGGCTTGGGGTTCACCAGCGTGAGCGTCAGTTCCCCGCCCTTGCGCGAAGCCGAAACCGACAGGCCCACCGGTTCCGGCTTCTCCACGGCCACCGCAATGGATGTCTGCGACAGGTGCGCCTTGGTCATCTCGTAGACGTAGTAGGTGGTGGTGCGCACACATTGGGGGCCATCGGTGAGCAGCATGGAGTGCAGCACGTTGACGATCTGCGCGATGTTGGTCATCACCAGCTTGCCGGCCTGACGGTGGATCACGTTGAGACCCAAGGCCGCGGCCACGGCGCTGCGCATGGTGATCTGCTGGAAGAGGCGGCCATACTTGGTTTGCTCTTCGGGAACCATGCGGTCCCACACGCCCCATTCGTCGAACAGCAGGCCCACCTGCTTTTGCGTGTCGTAGGTATCCAGCAGCGCGCANNCTGCTTCTCCATTTCGGCGGGGGTGAATTTGGTGGAAACGTTGGTGCCATTGGAGTAGAAGTGCATGGCAAAACCCTGGGGAGCGCCGCGCCGGGCCCCCGCCATGTTGCCCCAGAACTTCTGGGTCCACTCCTTGTTGTTGCCGCTCGGCCCGCAGGCCACCAGGAACGGGCGCGCCTCGCCGAAGGCCCGCGCATAATTGGAGAAGCGCCGGAACTGAGTGGCGTATTCGTCGCCGGTCATCTGGCCGCCGCATCCCCAGTTCTCGTTGCCCACGCCCCAGTACTTCACGTTGAATGGCTCGGCGGCGCCGTTGGCGGTGCGCAGATC
>PMNO01000003.1:9138-9448 GCA_003161835.1 Myxococcales bacterium
GAAGCAGCCGCCCGGCCAGCGCAATACCGGCACCAGCCCCTTCAGGTACTCCACCGCCTGCCTGCGATAGCCGTTGATGTTGGGGATGGGCGAGTCCTTTCCGACCCACAGACCGCCGTAGATACACGTGCCCAGATGCTCCGCGAATTGGCCGTGCAGTTCCGGGCGGATGAGGCCGGTCTCCTTGGAAGCGTCGATACTGACGCCGGCTGGCTCCAGGGAGAATCCTCTCCTGGAGGTCAGGATGGCGGCCGCCAGCGCGCCGGCGCCGAGCATGAAGCCGCGCCGGGATGACGCAGACAATGACGGT
>PMNO01000258.1:0-6403 GCA_003161835.1 Myxococcales bacterium
ATCGCGCAGCTGTTGTTCCTCGAATCCGAGGATCCCGACAAGGACATCATGATGTACATCAACACGCCGGGCGGTGACGCCGCCGCCGGGGTTGGCCATCTACGATGCGATGCAGTGCGTGCGCTGTCCGGTGGCCACTTTTTGCGTTGGCCAGGCCGCGTCGATGGGAAGCTTGCTGCTCGCCAGTGGCGCGCAGGGCAAGCGCAAGGCGCTGCTCATGCGTGGGTGATGATGGGCGCCGACGTCATCGGGCGCACGTTCCTCGAATCGCCCTGGACGCGGTCCACCCTCGACATGATGGCGCGCGAGGGAGCACCCTGGAAGTTCGCGACCGATCAGCCGGAAGCGTTCTTCGCGGCCCGTGGCTGGCGCGCCAGAATCTCACGCCCGGGCGCCCCGGACGCGAGCCCCGGCCGCTGGCCCTACCCCGTGCTCCCGCGCGATTTTCCTGGAATCCCAAACACATTCCTCGTCACCGCGGTTCGCGTCTGACACCGGCGCGTGACACTTGGAACGGCCGGGCTGCTAGAGTCGCTCGCGTCACCGGACGCTCAGCCCAGGGGCATCATGATCCTCTCGAAGACCCAAGACCGAACCCTAGACACCCACGCCAAGGCGCTCCACATCAACCAGGACGCGCGGCGGTACGGCACCTTCGCCGAGATCGGCGCGGGGCAGGAGGTGGTCCGCTGGTTCTTCAGGGCGCGGGGCGCCTCCGGCACAATCGCCAAGAGCATGTCGGCGTACGACATGGCGGTGAGTGACGCCATCTATGGCAAGGCCGAACGGTATGTGTGCCGGCCGCGTCTTCAGTCGATGCTGGATCACGAGCACGGACTGAACATCAGCCGGCTGGCCGACTCCCGCGGTGAGTCGACCGCGTTCTTCGCCTTCGCGGACACCGTCTCGGCGCGTAGCTTCCGGGGCTCCAACGAGTGTCACGGCTGGATGGGGGTAAAGTTCCAGGCCCGGCCCCGCGACCAGGACAGCCAGATCACCGTTCACGTGCGCATGCTCGACAGCGAGAACGCGCTGCAACAGGAGGCCCTCGGCATCGTGGGGGTGAACCTCCTGTACGGTGCGTTCTTTCTCAGCAGTGAGCCGGAATTGCTGATCGAATCGCTCCTGGATGGGTTGACCACCCAGCGGATCGAGATCGACATGGTCGAATTTTCCGGCATCGAGTTCCGGCAGGTCGACAACCGGTTGATGAGCCTGAAGCTCGTGCAACTCGGGCTGTCGGGCGCCGCGATGTTCGACCCGCGTGGGACGGTGTTGCAGCCATCGGAGGTCCTGTACAAGAAGAATGTCCTCGTGGAGCGCGGGAGTTTCCGTCCGGTCTGCCACGTCAATATCGACATGCTCAACTGCGCGCGCGCCGGCTTCGCCCAGGACCTGGCGGCCAGCAGCAATGGCGAATCCGCCGGAGAGATTGTCGAGCTGATGGAGCTGACCACCCGCAATCTGCGCGACGAGGGCGGCGAGGTCGATCGCCGGGACTTCCTCGCGCGCGCCGACATGTTGGCGGCGCTGGGAAAGACGGTGCTGATCTCCGACTACTTCGAGTATTACCGGCTGGCGGCGTACCTGGGCCGATACACGAAGATGAAGATCGCCCTGGCCATGGGCATTCCCAGCCTGCGCGATCTCTTCGAGGAAAAGTACTACGCCGGGCTGGAAGGCGGAATCCTGGAATCGTTCGGGCGCCTGTTCAAGAATGACCTGCGGCTCTACGTGTACCCGCTCCTCGAAAAGACGGACACCCTGATCACCGTGGAGACGCTACAGGTGGCGCCGCAGCTGCGTAAACTCTATGGCCACCTGGTGGACGGCGGCTTCATCAGACCGCTTGACTCGTTCAAACACGATTGTCTGCGCATCTTCTCGCGCGACGTGCTCGCGAAAATTCGCGGCGGCGATCTCACCTGGCAGGAGATGGTGCCGGAGGAGGTCGCGCGCATGATCAAGGCGCGCCGGTTCCTGGGCTACCGGCCGCCGCCCTCCTCCGAGCCCCGCGACTGAGCCGGACGCGGAGGCAGGCGCAGACTCACCCGGAGGGGATAGGGCTTGGCGCCCATCAACCCCTTCCACACCACCTTGTTGAACCGGGCCGGGGGCACGCGGTCCGCGTCCGAGAAGTCGAACCCGGCCGTGCGCCTGGCCCAGTACCGTGCGTCGTGCCTCGGCTTGACGACGGGCCCCCGCGCAAACTCGACCCCGAGGCCACCGGGGGCCCGCGCGAGCGTGGTGCCCGTCAGCACGGTGGAGGCCTCGGCGACGTAGCTCCACGCACCCGAGGACCGAATGTCGAATACATCGGACATCGGCCGCTGAAAGGCGGTGTTCAGGTTGATGTGCTGCGTGCCGAGGATGTCCTCGATCGTGCGCAGCGCATTGACCTGGCTGTACCGGGCGCTGACCACCGCGCCTCGCTTCACGTAGGGTCCCACGAAGTAGGCCGTGGCACGATGTGAGTCGACGTGGTCGGGGCCGTCTTGGCAGTCGTCCTCGGTGACGACTATCAGGGTGTCGGCGGCGTAGCGGCTCTCTGAAACGGCCTGGACCAGGCGACCGACCGCGAGATCGTCGTCGGCCTGTTGCGTCTCCGGCGTGTTCACGCCCCCCAACGCCGTGCCGAAATTTCCCATGTGATCGTGGCTCACCCGCATCAACGAGAGGCTGGGCAGATTGCCCTGCGCGACGAACTGATCGAACTCGCGCTTCCACTCGTTGTAGCGCCACAGATCGGGATAGTTCTGGTCGTAGCCACGGAAGTAGACGTCGGTCAACGGAGCGAGCGCCGGATCGAGCGGCGCCACCTGCACCACCCCGGCGGCGTAGGGATCGCTGACCGGGGCGGCGATCGTGCCGATCCTTCCGATGTTGTTCACCAGGAAGCCGTAGTTGCGCACGGTGCCGCCGGCCTGCAGCACCGCCGAGAAGATGTAGCCGCCCTGAACACCGAATGGCGCATCCGACGAAGCATGATTGCCTGTGCCCGTGAGCAGGTTTGCGGCGCCGCCGAGCAGGCTCGCCGAGGCGTCCGAGTAGTTCGTGGTTCCAGCGATTCCGGCGGCGCCGTCGCGCTCGGCGACCGTACCAAAATTGACGGGCACGTTGCGATTCGATCCTTCGGATTCATAAGACAGGCCGCGGTTGACGAAGGCGTAGTTGATTTGCTGGGTGATCGTCTCCGTGTTGGTCACCCGGCCCTGGATGCTCCAGGACCAGCCGTCCATGCTGCCATCGCCCGGATCCATGAAGTTGTCCAGAGTGACGAACTGGCGGGAGAGGCGGTGGAAGTTCGGCGTCAGGCTCTCCCCAAACTGGGTCAGCGAGGCGTCGCCGTTGGAACCGTTGCCGAGATCGCCCAGGATCTGATCGAACGTGCGGTTCTCCTTCACGATGTAGATNNCTGGTTGTTGTTGTAGAAATCGTTCTCGGCGACTCGCTTGGTGAGCCGCTCGAGCTCCCACGGCTCCGGCACGGGGGCGCTGATCAGCGACGCCCGCTCCAGCTGGAACTGGTACTGATTCGAGGCCCTGGCTGCGGCGGCCGCGGCGGCGTTGCCGCCCGGATACATGAAGGAAGTGATCGCGCCCGTGGCGCTGGCGAGGTGGTCGGGGTTGGGCCCGGTGACGCTCTTGCCATTGACGATGTACATCCACCTGCCATCGGCGCTGAAGGTGATGTCGTGTGGCTCGTAGGCGGTCGGAATCAGGCCGCTGACCTGGTAGGCGTGCTCACCGTGAAGCGGGATCACCGCCACCGAATTGGCGCCGGCGTTGACCGCGTAGAGTGTCCGGCCGTCGGGCGCGACCGTGACGGCGAAGGTCGCGGCGCCCGTGTATCGGGCGCGTCCGCGCTCGTCGCCGGTTGCGTCGTCGCAGTCCGCGGACAGGAGGCCGGCCGGTGCCCGTGCGTCGATCTGGGCGACCACCTTGTTGCGAGCGGTATCGATCACAGCCACCTGGTCGGCGTTGTCCTGCGCCACGAACAGCCTGGAACCCGAGGCGTTGAGGGTCATGCCGAGCGCATTGCCGTCGAGCGGGATACGCTTGATCAATCGCCCGGCGGTCGGGGAACTGATGTCGATCACCACGACCTCGCGATTGCGATCCGACGATACGTAGGCGGTGCTGTTGCCTTTCACGACGACCGCGAAGGGGAAGGTGCCGCCCACGCCGCCACTGACACCTTCGTTGGTCGCGGAGTATGGGCGCAGATCGTGCTCGTAGCGGACGGCTCCGCTCGCGGTATCTATGAGGCTGATCGAGTCGTTGTAGTTGTTGGCGGCCACCAGCGTGCGACCATCGGACGAGATCGCGATGCCGCTTGCGTTCGGGCTGACACCGATGCCGATCCCCTTGCCGGCATGGCCCAGCGGAAAAGTTCCCGTGAGCGACCAGGAGGCGCCACTCTTGGTGTAGGCGTAGATGGCGTCGTCCCTGCCGCCCGCCGCGTAGAGCGTGCCGCCATCGGGCGAAAAGACCAGCCCCACGTGCGCGTTCGTCTGCTGGATCACCTGCGTGAGCAGNNGTGTCCACCGTACCGTCGGGTTTGTAGAGCGAATTTTGTCCCGCGCAGAGGATCGCCAGCGTCCTGCCGTCGGGGCTGAGCTGCGAACGCACCGCCTCGCCGGCGATGAAGCCCGGATAAGCAGGCAGACCTGGGTTGAGGAACTGCTGGACGGCGCCGCGCGGAGCGGTGGGGGTCACGTACTGGCCCGTCGCAAGTTGTAGCGGCGGGCTACTCGGGGCATCGGCACGAGCCGGAAGGGAGAGCACCACCGCCGCGGCCGTGATGCCGTACTTGATCGATCCGAAAAAGATACGCGTCGTCATCAGAGATTCTCCTTGTTGTCCTTGTTCACACCCAGACACCCACGTTCGGCGCGAGCAATCCCCGCCCCTGCCTCCCGGGCGGGCGTCGCCCCAACCCGGACGTTGTTCAGAAAACCGTGCCCACGCCGCCGATGACGATCGCCCCCGTCTGCAACGTTTCGCGGCGAACTCCGCTCACGCCCGTGGCGACCAACAACGCCCACGACCTGGTGGTCAGCGCCGCCACGGGGCCGAGCGTGAATTCCAGCGACGGGGTCCCGTGCTGCGCGCGATTGGGATCGGTCGAATCCAGCAGCTTGCGCATCCGCCCATCCAACCCCAGGTGCAAATTGCCCCTCACCCGATACAGACCAGCCAATCGAACATCCCCCTCGTGATCGTCACCCTCGCCGTCCTGGCTGTAGCCAAGATTGGCAAGCAACGTGGCGCGATCCGAGCGCCAGCCGCCGGCCAGCGAGGCCCGGAAGAACCCCTGTTCCTCGACGAAGCGCTCCTGGCCGTACCCAACGGCTACCCCCGCATCGAGGCCGTGGCTGCGCTGATCGAGAACCTGAAAGCGGGCGATGACGCTGGGTCGCGCGGCGGCGGGCTGCGCATTCGTGGCGGCTGCGTAGGTGACACCTGCGCCGATGACCAAACGAGCACTCAGGGCGGCCTCGACGTTGGCGCCCAGCAGCGGGTCGTGGGTCGCGGCATCGTATCCCCCCCAGCCAAAGCCGACGGCATGATGAGCTCCGGAGGCCGCCGCGACCGCGCCGGGAAGAAATTGAACCGGATCGGCCGACGCGTGCAACGATCGCCGATCGTCGTATTGATCGTCGCGTGCGTCGTCGGGCACGTCGGAGGGGGAGTCCGGTGCATGCGCCGCCACGGGAACCGCCAGCAACGTCCCCCAAACGAAAACAACCGAAGCCGATGCTTTCATGTGAACCTCCCAGCAATCGGGCACGGCGCGGTATCACCCGCCACCGCACCCGCGCAAACGCTCTTCCCTCGCTCCGATCACTAACTAGCGGATTGACCGCGTGAGCACCGTGACATCGTGACGAATTCCCAATGACGGTCCCGTGGAAGCTGGCGCGTGTTGCCGAGATCTTGGCGTACTGTCGCACGAGCGTTTAATGAACAGGATTTCGGGNNCGGCTCGCACTTGTGGCGCGCCAATGGCCCAGCTAAGGTCTGCCGCTGCCCCCCCTTTTTCCGAGCCCTTTCAGAGGAGATCGCATGGCCGGTGGAGTTGCTCCCGTCACCAAGAATCCCTCCGCGTCGCCCGCCACGGACGGCAGGAGTTACCTCGCGCCGCTCGCGGTGCTGACCACGCTCTTCTTCATGTGGGGCTTCATTACCTGCCTCAACGACATCATCATCCCGCACCTGAAGTCGGTGTTCGAGCTCAACTACGCCAAGGCGATGCTGATCCAGTTTGCCTTCTTCACGGCGTACTTCGTCGTGTCCCTCCCCTCGGGCGCCATCGTCAATCGGCTCGGGTACAAGAACGGCATCATCATCGGCCTGATCACCGCCGGCGTGGGTTGCCTGGCCTTCTATCCGGCTGCCGG
>PMNO01000258.1:6416-6688 GCA_003161835.1 Myxococcales bacterium
GAGCTGGCGCTGATGGCGCCCGCCGCCGTCGACGCGTATCGCGCCACCGAGGCCAGCTCGGTGCAGACGCCGTACCTCGGGCTCGCGGCGGCGCTGATCGTGCTGGCCGGCGCCATCGCCCTCTTCAAGCTGCCGAAGATCGATGCCGCCTCGGGCGGTGACCAGGCGGGCTCGGGAGCCGGGGGCGACACCCACGAGGGCGCGAGCGCGTGGAGCTATCCGCCGCTGCTCCTGGGAGCGATCGGCATTTTCGTCTATGTCGGCGCCGAGGT
>PMNO01000568.1 GCA_003161835.1 Myxococcales bacterium
CGAGCGCAGCGACTCCCGACTTCGCCAACTCTCGTTGTGGGGGTGTTTGAAACGATGGCCGCAGGTCCTGCGGCTTGGTCGCCACCGCCGCACCGGCTCGGCGGCTGGGCTTGATTCGCCTGTCCTGATGTCATGCCGAACGCGCTCGAGGTTCAAGACTTGTCGATTGGCTTCGGCACCGTGCCGGTCTTCACTGGTGTCAGCTTCTCCGTCGAGGCGGGATCGTCCCTGGCTGTCATTGGGCCCAATGGATGCGGGAAGACGGCGCTTTTCAAGGCGCTGGTCGGAGCCCTTCCCTATGAAGGGGTGGTCCGCTGGGCTGCGGGCACCCGCATCGGATACGTGCCCCAGAGACTCGACGTGGACCGGGACCTGCCGATCACCGGAATGGATCTGCTCACGGCGAAGAGCAAGGTTACGCGCGCGCCTGCGGACCTGTCAGCGTCGCTCCGCGACGTGGGGCTAGGCGGCGAGGCGAACAAGCCGATCGGCGCGCTCTCCGGCGGGCAACTGCAGCGGTTGCTGGTGGCCCTGGCTCTGGTGGGGCGCCCGAACGTCCTGCTACTCGACGAGCCGCTGTCCGGCGTCGATGAGCCGGGCCAGGAGAAGCTGAACGAGCTGGTTCGGCGTGTCCAGGCGCGCGACCCCTTGACGGTTCTCCTCATCTCCCATGATCTCAGCGTCGTGTACGGCCACGCGACGAACGTGCTCTGCTTGCGCCACGACCACCCGTGTTTCGGCCCACCGCGAGAAATCCTGACCCCGGCGCTCCTTCAAGAGGTCTACGGTACCTCGATCGGGTACCATTTCCACGACGCTTGAGCTCGGGGCGCTGGCGCTCTCGATCGCCATGGCGGCGGCCGCCGGGCTCGTCGGGTGTTTCGCGATCATGCGCCGCATGTCGTTGGCCGCCGACCCTCTGTCTCACGTCGCCCTGCCGGGCGTCGGCGTCGCCTTGGCGCTCGGGATCCATCCGCTGTTCGGGGCGGCGGCGATGTTGTTCTTTGGTGCACTTCTGATTTGGGCGCTCGAGCGTAAGAGCAGGCTCGCCACCGAGACCGTCATTGGCGTCGTCTTCTCGGCAGCCTTGGCGGCCGGGAGCCTCATGAGTTCGGGAGAGGAGCTGATCGGGGCCCTGTTTGGTGGGCCAGAAGGAATCACGCTCGGTGAGCTGGCCTTCGGCGTTCCAGCCGCCCTGGGCGTCGTGTTCTTCGTCTTGAAATGGAAGAGCCCTCTGGTCCTCGTCGTGGTCTCGCCAGAAATCGCGCGCACGTCCGGCATCAACGTCGCGCGCCTCGAACTCCTCTTCCTCGAGACCTTCGCCCTCACGATCGCCCTCGGGTTGCGCTACCTGGGCGCCCTGCTGATGGGGTCGCTGATCATCATCCCAGCGGCGACCGCGAAGCGCATGGCGCGAACCCTCACGGGCATGCTCATCTGGGCGGTCGGCATCGCCGTCGCGGACACGGTGCTCGGCACCGCTCTGGCTCGCCTGATCCATCGGCCCACGGGTCCGGTGATCATCAGCGTGGGGACCGGACTGTTCCTGTTCAGCCTCCTCCGGCGGTCGCAATGAGGGTGAGACGAGGAGCGCAACGCCGCTCTGGCGGACAGCGGGCGATGCACCTGACTTTCCCGAGTTGGATCATCATTGGCGGATGGCTCCTGGCGTCGTGCGCCCCTCGGCCGACCGATCAGCTCGATCCGAGCCTCGGGCCAGCGTCTCCCACGCGATTCGACATTCATCGTCCCCCCGCCGCGCAGAGCGCGACCTCGGCCTCGCCATCCTTCAGAAGGGACGTGTTGCCGCTGCTCGAACGCCGCTGCGTGGTCTGCCATGGCTGTTACGACGCCCCTTGCCAACTCAAGCTTGGGTCGTGGGAAGGCCTTACCCGTGGCGCCAGTCAGGCGAAGGTTTACGACGGTGAGCGTCTCCTGGAGGCTCAGCCCACGCGCCTCTTCGAGGACGCCGAGCGGCCGTCCGAATGGCGCAAGAAGGGGTTCTTCCCGGTGCTCAACGAACGGCGGGAGGACGCGGAGAGCAACCGCCTCGGCAGCTTGCTCTATCGCATGCTGGCCCTCAAACGCCGCCACCCGCTGCCCCGGCAGGGCGTGCTTCCGGCCAGCTTCGACTTCAGCGTGGAGCGCAAGCAGCTCTGCCCGACCCTGGCGCAGATGGGCGGTTTCGAGGCGCAACATCCCGACTGGGGAATGCCCTTCGGGTTGCCTGGCCTCGAGCCCGCCGAAGAGGATCTCGTGGCCCGGTGGCTCGAACGCGGGGCGAACGACGAGGGTCTGCCGCCCCTGCCGCCGGTCCTGCAGTCGCAGGTTGCCGACTGGGAGTCGTTCATGGACGGCGACTCGTTGAAGCAGCGTCTGGTCGCACGCTATCTGTACGAGCATCTGTTTCTCGCTCTGCTCCACTTCGACAGTGATCCCGAGGAGACACGATTCCGCCTGGTCCGCTCCTCGACGCCGTCGGGGCAGCCCATCACGGTTATCCCCACCCGCAGGCCTTATGACGATCCACGAGTCGATCGGGTCCACTACCGTCTGGATCGCGTGCGGGAGAGCATCGTCGAAAAGACCGACATGGCCTACGTCATCGGACCCGAGCGCCTCTTGAGGCTGCGGGCCATCTTCTTCGATCCGCCGTACCCGGTCGTCGCTCTGCCATCCTACGAGGTCGATGTCGCCAGCAATCCGTTCGTCGCCTTCGCCGCCATCCCTGCTCGGGCCCGCTACCGCTTCTTGCTCGATGAAGCGCAGCTGACAATGATGGGCTTCATCAAAGGACCGGTTTGCCGGGGGCAGTTGGCGCTCAACGCTATCGAGGACCAGTTCTGGGTGTTCTTCGCTGATCCCGACGCCGATGCGCGCGATCTGCACGACGCCTTTCTGAAAAGAGAAGCGCACAACCTTGGCCTACCGACCGCGTGGGGCAGCGCTTCGCCGATCGTCGTACCGTGGCTGGAGTACAAGCACCGGCAGGACGATTACCTCGTCGCCAAGAGCGAGTTCCTCAAGAAGGAGTTGGCGCGCATCAAAGTTGATCTCTCTCTGATCTGGAACGGCGGCGCGAGTGGGGGGCGCGGTGGGGCCAATCCGAATGCGGCCCTGACGGTATTTCGCCACTTCGACAGCGCGAGCGTGGTCCAGGGCCTGGTGGGGCCTCCGCCCAAGACCGTTTGGGTGCTGACCTATCCCGAGCTCGAGCGCATTCACTACCTGCTGGTGGCCGGTTACGACGTATTCGGCAACATTGGACACCACCTGAATACCCGGCTCTACATGGATTTCCTGCGTATGGAGGCCGAGTTCAATTTCCTCGTCCTGCTCCCCCGGGCCAGCCGCAAGCCTGTGCGCGACTTCTGGTATCGGGGCGCCAGCGACGCCGTCAAGAGTCACGTCTACGGCGGCGCGGCCCACCTNNTCGGCCCGGGTGGCGCCGGCTCTCGACCACACCCCGACAGTGGCGTCAACCGTCGCCGATCCCGCCTTGCTCCGAGCGATGGGGGCACTGGCAGGCCTGCGGGGCGCCAGCCTGTCGTTCTTGCCCGAGACCGTGGTTCTTCGGATCGACGGCCCCGGCGCAGGGGCTCGCTATTTCACGATCCTGCGCAACACCGGGCACAGCAACGTCTCGGACCTCTTCAGGGAGGACAGCCGCGTCGTGCCGGCCGAGCACACGTTGACGGTGGTACCTGGCTTCATCGGAGCGTACCCGAACGCGCTGTACGTCGTGCCGAGCACGATGGTCGAGGCCTTGACCGCGACCATCGCGGGGCTGGCATCCGAGGCCGACTACGCGCGACTATTGGACCGCTTCGCGATCCGCCGCACGAATCACCGCTTCTGGGTGTATGCCGACGCCATGCAAGCCGCCCACGCCTCTTCCGGCGGCGGCCATCACGGCCTTCTGGATCTCAGTCGGTTCGAAAACCGGTGACCGTCGCCTTGCCCGAACGCAACCTCGCTCACGGCACGAGAACGGCGGCGCCCTCGAACCGACCGGCACGCAGATCGGCGAGGGCTCGGTTTGCTTGATTGAGCGAATAAGTCGTTGTCGTGGTGATGATGCCGAGACGGGGCGCCAGACGCAGGAAATCCATTCCATCCTGCCGCGTAAGATTGGCAACCGACACGAGCTTTCGCTCGCCCCACATCAAGCTGTAGGGGAAGCTCGGGATATCGCTCATGTGGATCCCCGCGCAAACGACGCGACCGCCTTTGTGGACAGCCTTGAGGGCGAGGGGCACGAGACTTCCAACGGTCGCGAAGATGATCGCGGCATCCAGCGATTCGGGCGGCATCTCATCGGAGCCACCCGCCCAGGTCGCGCCGAGGCGGCGGGCGAAGGCCTGTGCGGCGGTATCTCCGGGACGCGTGAAAGCAAAGACCGATCGGCCCTGCCACTTCGCGACCTGGGCCACGATATGGGCGGCGGCGCCAAAGCCGTAGAGACCCAGCTTCTTGCCGTCGCCGGCAATCACCAGCGAGCGCCAGCCGATCAGGCCAGCACAGAGCAAGGGCGCGAGCGCCACGTCGGTGCCGACCTCGCCAAGCGGGAACGCGTAGCGCGCATCGGCGATCGTCGCCGTCGCGAAGCCACCGTCCCTCGTGTACCCGGTGAAGAGCGGGCGATCGCACAGATTCTCTGTGTGTGCCACGCAGTACCCGCAGGTGCCGCAGGTGTGGCCGAGCCACGGGATGCCAACGCGCTCACCCAGGTTGAGCCCATCGACCCCCGCCCCGATCGCATCGATCCGGCCGACGATTTCATGACCGGGCGTGATCGGCACCATCGGGTCGGGCAGCTCACCATCGACGACGTGCAGGTCCGTGCGGCAGACGCCGCACGCGGCCACCTTCACGCGAATCTGACCAGGCCCAGGTTGTCGATCCGGGAGCTCCGTCCATTCCAGAGCCGCTCCAAGTTTCTTNNGGCACGGGTCTCCTCGCCTGTTCCGGTTTCATCTCCGCCGGCTCTCACGCCCCGCGCCGCCCCGAGTCTTTCGTCAAGCGGCCGTCGACCATCTCGATCACGCGGTCGCACGCGGCGGCGATTCTCTCGTCGTGGGTCACGACCAGGAAGGTGGTGCCGCGCTCCCGATTGAACTGCCGCAATAGTGCGAAGACGGCGTTCGACGACTCGGTGTCGAGGTTCCCGGTCGGCTCGTCGGCCAGCACCAGCGGCGGCCGGTTCACGAGCGCCCGCGCGATGGCGACGCGCTGTTG
>PMNO01000502.1:0-5784 GCA_003161835.1 Myxococcales bacterium
GAGATTGCCGGATTCAAGCCCGCATCGCACTGGAATGGAGCGTCAGGGCCCTCGGGTTCACTGGGTGGCCTCGTTCTGGCCGACGGCAGCGTCACGAGCGCAACCGTGACCTGGAGCGCCCCCCCGAGCGGAACAGGAGTTGGAGTTTGGCGGCTGGGATTGCTTGACGCGCCGGGCGACGCGCGGATGATGAACGGCTATCTGGATCCGCTGACACCGACGCTGCCGGCCTCCCTCATCGTCAGCGGCTTGCCGACCACGATCACGTCGGGAGGATATGATGTCTACGTCTATGTCGCCGGGAACGTTCCATCCGGTGTTCGTACCTACCGCTACGCGATCGGCACGAGCACCATCACGGTCAGCCAAACCGGGCCGTCGCCCACGACGTTTGCGGGATATACCTTGGCCCTAGCCGGGGGGGCCGGAAACTACATCGTGTTTCGCAAACTGACAGACGCGTCGTTCACCTTGACCGCGACTCCGGGCACGGGCTCGCTGGCCCGGGCACCCGTGAACGGGATCCAAATTATCTCACCGAGCGGATCGTGATGGCACGGTCAACGCGCTATCTTGTCCGTTCACAACTTGATCAGCAGGAGGATCGATTGCGGCGCCTTGGTTCATGCATTCTCGTGGTTGGAGTTCTTTTTTCGGGCCTGAGTTCGGTGCGCGTGGCGCACGCCCAGGCCCCTTCGCCCTCGGCCGTGGAATTGGCCGAGGGGGCACGCCGCGCTTACGACCTGGGCAAGATGGATCAGGCCGTCGACGGGTACGCGCGCGCCTACCAGATCTCGGGCGACCCGAATCTGCTCTACAGCATGGCAGAGGCGCATCGCGATGCCGGTCACGACGCCGACGCGCTGCGAACCTTCCAGACGTACCTGCGCCGCGATCCACAAGGCATNNCCGCTGGCGGTCGTTCCACCGCCCCTGACGCCTGCACCAGTCGTAGCTCCCGCGCCGCGGGTTGTTGCGCCGCCCGCTCCGCCGCCGCGTCCGGCGCTCGCGGCGTCGCCCCCGCCTCCGGCGGCGATTCCCGCCGCGGCTCCTGGCGCCGACCTCACGATGCATGCGAAGCCACCGACCTCCGACCAGAGCCCGCCGCTGCCCCGTTGGGTTCCGTGGGCGACCGCGGTGACTACAGTTGCCTTGGGGACGAGCGCGATCATCGCGGGAACTTCCGCATCGTCGCGCTTCGACGAGTTGAAGAACTCCTGCGGGGGCACGGCGCAGGGCTGTGACTCGGCTCAGGTAAGCGACCTCCATTCGCGCGCTCGCCTGGCCACGATTCTGTGGGCGGCGACCGGCGTCGCGGCGGTGGGCACGGGAATCAGCGTATACGTCAACGCGAGCGCGGCGGGGATGTCGGGCTTGTGGGCCTTCTGACAGCCGGCAGGGCGTAGTCGCCGCGTGCGGCGAGTAGCCTGATCCGGACGAGATCGCGCATCATCTGCAAGGAGTGGCGGATCGGGCTCACGCGGCTGTCCGCCGAATTGCGCCACGTGATGGGCAGCTCCTCGACCCGATATCCGGCGCGATCCGCAAGAAACAGGATCTCCGCGTCGAAGGCGAATCCGTCGGTGCGGCTGGCGCCAAATAGCGCGCGGGCCGCCGTCGCCGTGAAAGCCTTGAAGCCGCACTGCGTGTCCGGAAAACGCAAAGGCAAGAGCTGGCGCAGGATCCAGTTGAAGGTTTTTCCCATGCGCTCGCGGAACCACGGCTGACGGACCAGGATCACGGACTCACCCAGGCTGCGCGAACCGATGACCACGTCGCAGCCTTCTGCCAGCTTCGCCGCGAACCGGTTCCACTCTGCGATCGGCGTCGAGAGATCGGCGTCGGAGAACAATATGCGCTTCCCCCGAGACGCCGCGACCCCGGCGCGCACGGCGGCCCCTTTGCCCTGATTGTGGGGTAGCACAACGGCCCGCACAGGGGGGCCGCGCCGCTCGGCGAGTGCCGCCGTCCCGTCGGTGGAGCCATCGTCGACCACGATCACCTCGAAGGTCCCCCTCCGGGTTTCCAGGTATTCGACCACGGAATCCAAGGTGGGACCAAGCCGCTTCACCTCGTTGTACGCGGGAATCACCACTGACAGATCGAGGGGGCTGCTGGTCATGAAAATGGTAGCCGGGATGCTCTGGTCCTCGGGCTTGGTGCGCGATTGTCGACGCAACCGCATCCGCAATCAACCGCGCGCCGGCAACATGTTCGCGACCCTCCAAGGAACGACCCGAAAGGTCGCTTTTTTGGTGCCGGTCCGCTGGCTGCGGGTGTACCATCATTTCCTCGGGCGTGCGGGGGCGCGTGGAGGCGTACTCGGTGCGCGAAAAGGGGGGCATCATGGGGCATTCGGAGAACCAGAGTCGGGGTCGAGGAGAGAATCGCGGGCGGATCAGGTCGGAGGCGGATGCGGATGCCGCCGCGGCCGTGACGCACCCCGATCCGGTGGGGGACGTGAACGAGCACCTGACGCGCGATTTCGCTCGGGTCAGGGCAAAGTTTGGAATGGATCCGCCACCTGGGCTTCCGTCGCTGACGGAGGCGTGGAGATCGGAGACGTCCATCGAGGAGGACGAGGCCGAATTCGTCGACACGGTCGCTGATTGCCTGGGAGCGGGATTGTCCCTCCAGGATGCTTTGACCTGCTGGGACACGGGTCACCTGGCGTCCGACGATTCCGATCCGACGTCGCTCGGCGACGACGAGCCGTCGATCGTCGTCGCGCCCGTTGCTCCCCGCCGCCCGACCGGTGGCCACCGGTTGCTCGTCCGATAGCACGAATCGATCCGTGGGTGGCGGAGCAGCTATTCGTTCAGGCCGTGCCGCGTGATCGCGGTTGAGACATTCGTGTCGGCGCTGGTCACATACAGCATCCCCTCCGTATGGACGAGGACCCACTTGGCGTTGCGGTCCGTTGCGGCTTCCAGGGCGTCCAGAAACGCGCCATCGAGCGCGAAGATCTCGATCGAATCCGCCTTGTGAATGGCCTTGCTGCGCGCTGCCTTTTGCAGGAGCGCCGGATCGTTCTGGGTGAAGACCACCACGCGAGGCGACGCCTTGCTGGCCTTGTGAAGGCGCTCGGCGGACGGCGTTCCGATTTCAATCCACGTGCGCAGGTTGCCCTGCAGGTCCTTGATCCAGATGGCCGGGTCGTCGGTGGCTGACAGGCCCTTCGAGAAGGCAATACCCTCCTCGTAGCAGAGGCAGTACGCGATGAGGCGCGTCAACAAATACCGCATGGTTTCGGACGGGTGCCGAGCGACGCGTAGGTCCAAGGTCTCGTAGACGCCGCGTTCGACGTCGGAAAGATCCACTTGCACGTGATAGACGGTGGCGGAAAGCGCCATGGCCATGAACCTTACGGCATCACCTTTCCGAAAAGGGCCCCCACCGCCGCGGTGGTCCCCAATGCCAGCGCACCCCAGAACGTGACGCGCCACGCGCCGCCTACGACGCTGGCGCCGCCCGCCAGCGCGGCGAGGCCTCCCAACACCGCCAGGAACACGAGCGAGATCCCGGCGACCACGGGAATCAGATAGGGGCGTGGCGTCAGCAGCGCGGTGAGCAGCGGCATCGCGGCGCCCAGCGCGAACGTTCCGGCCGAAGCGAAAGCGGCTTGGACCGGGCGCGCGGTCAGCCTCTCCGAGATACCCAATTCATCGCGCGCGTGCGCTCCCAACGCATCATGGGCCATCAGCTGTTTTGAAACCTGTTTGGCCAATGATTGATCCAGGCCGCGCTTGACGTAGATCGCCGCCAGCTCGGCGCGCTCGTGTTCCACATCGGTGGCAAGTTCCTTGCGCTCCCGTTCGATATCGGCGCGCTCCGTATCGGACTGCGAGCTGACGGAGACGTATTCGCCCGCGGCCATCGACATCGCGCCGGCGACCAGTCCCGCCACCCCGGCCACGAACACGTCGTGGGTGGTCGCACTCGCGGCGGCGACTCCCACGACCAGGCCGCTCGTGGATACGATGCCATCATTGGCCCCCAAGACCGCGGCGCGCAACCAGCCGATTCTGTCCGTTCGGTGTCGCTCGCGATGACTTCGGTACATGAGTTTGTTCCTCGCCGCTTCGGGGTCAAATTGATCACGGTAACAGACGCCGCCGCCGTAAGGATCGATGGACGATGGCCAAGCGAATTTTCCTGCCCGTCGTGCTAGGGATTCGCAGTTTTCGGGTGGGTCTGCTCCGGTGATGCGGGCCTTTGCGTCGCTCGGTGCTCACGGAGGATTGACATGGTTCGTTTCAGACTGGGCCTTTCGGGGAATCCTGCATACCCTTACGTGGCAGCGCTATCGCTGGTGCTGCTCGCCGGGTGTGGCTCGAAGAGCAGCAGCACCCCGGTGGGGGGAACTGGGGGCAAGGCCTCCGGAGGTAGTGGCAGCGGCGTTGACGCGGGCGTCAGCGGCAGCGGTGGAAACAACGGCAGCGGCGGCACGGCCAACGGCAGCGGCGGTCAGTCGAGCGGCACCGGAGGAAGCGGTACCGGCGCAAGCGGGGGCAGCGTTGCCTCGGGTGGCACGAGCGGAAGCGGAACGTCGGGAGACACGGGCGGAGCCGGCGGCTCCGCGGGAACGACGGCCGGTGCGGGCGGAGCGGCCGGCGTGGTTGGCAATGGCGGCGGAGGTGCAGTCGGTGGCGCCGGCAAGGGCGGGGGCTCCGCCGGCGGCGGGTCCATTGGCACCGCCGGAGCAACGGTCGCGTGTCAGCCGCCGATCGCCGTGACGGGTACGGCGGCCACGGTCACCGTAAATCTGGCGGCCACGCCCATGGCCAACGTGGGCCCGGACCTGATGGGAATTCATACATCGGTCTACGACGGCGTCATGCAGTCGCCCACCACGCCGCCCCTCTTGAAGGCGATCGGCGTGACGTCGCTGCGTTACCCGGGCGGATCCTACGCCGACAGCTATCACTGGGAACTCAATACAGGGACCCATACCCCGGCCGCAGGCGCGGGCAGCAATGAGATCTACATTGCCATGGGGGCCGACTTTGGAAACTTCATCGGGCTTCTTCAAAACGTCGGCGCCAACGCCATGATCACCGTCAACTACGGCATGAATTCGGCGGGAACGGGGCCGGGCACTCCCCAGGCCGCCGCGGCGTGGGTCGCCTATGCCAACGCCCTGCCCACCAGCACCACCGTCATTGGCACCGATGCCGGCGGCAAGGATTGGAAGACCGCGGGCTACTGGGCCAGCCTGCGCGCCGCCGCGCCTCTGGCCGTCGATGATGGCCAGAACTTCCTCCGCATCTCGCGCCCCGAGCCCGTCGGAATCAGAAACTGGGAGGTGGGCAACGAGCTGTACGGCAACGGCTACTACTACGGCGGATGTGGCTGGGAGCCGGACATGCACGTGCTTTACCCGGCCGCCGGGACCACCTGCACGGGCCGGCAAGGCAACGCCGCGCTTTCGCCCAAGACGTACGGGATGGCGGTCAAGGCATTTTCGGACGCGATGAAGGCCGTCGACCCGAGCGTCAAGGTCGGCGGGATCGTCCACTGGCCGTACAGCGAATACGCGGACTGGAACGGCGCCATGCTGCCCCAGGCCTGCGCATCCATGGATTTCGCCGTGAACCACTGGTACGCCGGCTCGACGCTGGCCAGTCTCTTGACCGTCTCTCACGTCGACATTCCGGCCATGTACAAAGATCTGAGGACCGCCTTCACCACCGCGGCGAACGGTTGCGGCGCCAAAGGGGCGACGTTGCCGATCGCCGTCACGGAGTGGGGCCCCAACACCAACAACCCAGGTGATCTCCAGAC
>PMNO01000502.1:5831-7907 GCA_003161835.1 Myxococcales bacterium
GCATCCAAGCATGTGGACGGCAGCATCAGCGTCATGCTCACCAACACCAGCTCCTCGGCCACCGCCGCGGTCACGGTGGCGGTCAGCGGCGGTGGCACCTTGCTGGGCTGTGTGGGGACCCGCTACGCCTACACCCCCGCGCCGCCCGACATGGATGGCACCGTCACGAGCGCGCCCATCTTCTCGGCCACCGCTGGCGATTCGGTGGCGGTGTCGGTTCCGGCCTATTCGGTCGTGGTCGTCGTGTTTCCGAAGCGATAGTCACACCACCCACGCCCCGTCGCGGAAGACGACCACGCCGTCCAGGGACACCTGCTCGGTCACGGCGAACACATCGACGTGATATTTCCCCTCTCGGCGTTTCAACTCCGCCTTGTTGTAGACGCCGTGCTTGGCGCCGAGTGACAGGTGAATCCCGCACATACGTTCGTAGGTGCCGATGTCGCTCACCAGCCGATCGCGGGTCAGAGCGCGGTTCATCCCGAATCCCAGCTCGCGCACCCACAAGTCTTCGTCGGCCTTGATCTGCGCGAGGACCCGATCGAACGCGTCGGTGGAATCGAGCACATTCGCGACCTGCCCCGCCGCGATCACCAGGGTGATCGGCCGGGGCGGCACGTTCACGCGAAAGTCGGTGTCCCCAAAAACGAAAATACGCACGCGCCCATTCACGCGCCTCAGGTCCTTGGGCTCCGTGAACACCTCGCCGATCGGGAATTGTCCGCCGATATTCTTCATCAGCGCGTAGTCGCCCACGTTCATCTTGGCGGGCTCGAAGGGGGAATCGTAGGACAGGCGTTCGCCCCCGCTGTCGATGAGCGCGCTGGAGGCGCGGTCGATCTTGTCCTTCAACGCGGCCCCGACGCGGCGAAAGTAGGTCGGGTCGTACGCCAGCGCGTCGATGTATTGCGGATATTCGTCCCGGGCCATGCGGCCCAGATGCGGGTGCTCGATCACTTTCAACCCGCGCTTGAAGAGCTCTACCCGGATGCGGAACTTCTCCAGCCTGAAGCTGGTCGACTGAATCAACACCACCAGATCCCCCGGCGCCAGGTTGTCCAAGGCACGCAGGACCGATTCGGGTGAAGTGGCGTCGAAATCCACGTGCGTCGCGGTGGGCAGGCACAGCCGATAGGCACGGGCGACAAGGCGCGCGAGCTCACTGCGCGCATCCGACACCACCACAGCGAGGTGGGGCGGCGCGTAGTCAATGGCCAGGGTCAGGATGTCGGCCACATGGGTCCGGGCGGCGGCCAGGAGGTGCTGGCTCGCGGCGTCGTCAGCCGCGTCCACGGCCGGCGCGTTGGGTGGGCGCTCGGGCGCGTGGCCAGTGACTTTCATGGGGCGATAGTGTGGCAGACCGCCGACCCGGGTGGGCTCCCGATGGCGGGCTCTCGTTGTTGCGCTTGACTCGGGTCCAGGTCCGCCTATTCTGTTGCCCGAAATGCCTGAAAAGAAAGCAGCCGCGAAAACGCCCCGGGCCAAATCGACGAAGGGTGGAGCGGCCGCCGCTGCTACCCAGGAGAAGGTGGCCGCCCCGGTTTCCCTGCGCGGCACCTGCACCGCCGAAAAGTGCCAGCGGGCATTGCGTGCCAAGGGATATTGCCGCAAGCACTTCATGGCATGGCGCCGCGGCAAGTTGGGCGCGCATCATCAGTACAAGATTTGCACCAAGGAAGCCTGCCGCAAGAAACGTGAATTCGGCAGCCTGTGTGCCGAGCACGCCGGCAAGGGCGCAGCGCCCGAGTCCGCCGCTGCCGGCACCGCTTCGTAGCGCGCACGCGCGCGCCCCCGTCCCGTGCAAAACATCGTCATCAAGGGTGGCGCCCGCCTGTCGGGCGAGGTGCGGGTGTCCGGGTCCAAGAACGCCGCGTTGCCGATCCTGGCATCGTCGCTCCTTTGTTCCGGACGCAGCATCTATCGCAACGTGCCCGCGCTCGGCGACGTGCGCACGATGCAACGCTTGCTGGGTGATCTGGGCGCCGTTGTCACCACAAAACCGGCCGGCACGACCATCGTCGACACCACGAAAGTGGACAATTTCGAGGCGCCATACGATCTGGTCAAGACCATGCG
>PMNO01000502.1:7934-8528 GCA_003161835.1 Myxococcales bacterium
CCGCGCTGGCCGACGGTCACACCACCCTGGAAAACGCCGCGCGTGAACCCGAGGTCGAGGAATTGGCGCGCGTCTTGAACAAGATGGGCGCGCGGATCCGCGGGGCGGGCACCCCCTTGATCACCATCGACGGCGTCGACGAATTGCACCCGGTAGAGCACGCGATCATCCCCGACCGCATCGAGGCCGGCACCTTGCTGGTCGCCGCGGCGATCACGCGCGGCAACGTCTTGGTGCGCGATTGCCTGCCCGAGCACCTCGAGGCGATTGTGGCGAAGCTGCGGGCGGCGGGGATCGATGTTACGCCCGAGGAGGGGGGCCTTCGGGTGCGGGCCAAGGCCGACCTGAAGCCGATCGATATTTCGACCCAGCCCTTCCCCGGGTTCCCGACGGATATGCAGGCGCAGTTCATGGTGCTGGCCACGCGCGCCAAGGGTCAATCGGTGTTGATCGAGACCATCTTTGAAAACCGCTTCATGCACGTGCCCGAGTTGCAACGGATGGGTGCCGATATTCAGGTCGATGGGCGCACGGTGATCGTGCGGGGGCCAACCAAGCTGACGGGCGCGCAGGTGATGGCGACCGACCTGCGCG
>PMNO01000360.1 GCA_003161835.1 Myxococcales bacterium
ATTGGAGGGGGGGCGCTGCACGTCTCGGCGTCCGGGCACCCAGCGCCTGCCACCGGCGGGACCATCAGCGGAATCGCCGGCGACCAATGGTCGCTGCTTGCGGACGTGGGGGTGGGTGCCCATCTGTGGTTTGGGGGCAGGTTCGAGCTGGCCATTGAAGGTCATGCTCAAGGCGCCCAGCCCTACCCGGTGGTTCGATATGACACCACGGCCAGCGGGATCAATGACCTCGCCAAAGAGGGGCGGCCCACGCTCGTAGGAAGCCTCACGTTGTTGGGATGGATGTGACGACATGGTCCTGAGCCCGAGAATGTTCGCGGCCACGGTGATGTTCGCGGTTTCGTGCACTGCGGGTCCGATCGACATCGTGGACGACATGCCGCTGCTCAACGGGCTGGAAGCGCACTGGGCCCTGGACGAGATTGGCGGAACCCTTGTGCCGGATAGCTCGGGCAAGAACAAGTTCGGCACGTTGAGCGGTGGCAGCTGGCTCGCCGCAGGTCAATTTGGCGGCGCGCTGCACTTCGAACCGGGGACCGAGGTATCGGTTCAGTCGTTCACCCAGGCGACGTCCGCCTGGACGGTCGCCCTCTGGGTAAGAACACCGGCGATTGCCGCCGCGAGCGAAGAATACAGGACCCTCCTGAGCACGGAGCACGTTTTCATCGGTGGCTGGGAGATGAATCTTCACGTCGTGAACAACGTCCCGCGCTATCAGTTTGGATACTACCTGGGGCCGGGGAAATCGGACTACTTCACGGCGGAGTGCGAGTGCTTCAAGCCCGACGAGTGGACGCACCTCGCGGGCGTGGTCGACGGTAATCTCAAGACTCTCTCTCTTTACGTCAACGGAGTTTACCGTTTGGATGCAGCAGGCACGTCCCCCCCGAACGCAGCTCGCGGACCAATCAAGAACGGCAATTTCACGCTCTACATGGGTCGCTGGGAGACGCCTGCGAGCAGGCAATTCATGGGGGATCTCGACGACATTGCGATCTTCAGCCGCGCGCTGTCTGGGGACGAAATCGCCCATCTATTCCAGAAGCCGGCTCCGAATGTTCCGTGACGGCGCCGGTTTCTGGCCAAAAATCCTCGTGGTCTCCGGGTTCGTCCTTGGATGCGGATCGAACGCTACCCAGGACTTGTGCGGAGCGGGGATCGATACCGGCGGAATGTTCGCGGCGGGGGCGCCCAATCAATTCTTGGGCGCGGGGGCGGGGCACACGTGCGTGGTCGCCACGACCGGCCAGGTTTATTGCTGGGGATCGAACAAGGATGGCGAGCTCGGCAACGGAACCATGACGGACGCGCCCAAACCGGGTCGGGTCCTGAATGTCGAAAAGGCCATCGCGGTTTCGGCGGGCAGCTACCACGCGTGCGCGCTGATCGTCGATGGAACTGTCCGCTGCTGGGGATGGAACGTGGCCGGGCAGATCGGCGAGGGAACGACGGACAATCGGTTGACGGGGGTGGCGGTACGCGACCTATCGGGCGCGATTGGCCTGGCCACCGGCAGCTCCCACAGCTGCGCGGTGCTGGGCGACGGGCGCGCCCGCTGTTGGGGCGGGAACGACTTCGGCCAGCTCGGGGACGGCTCCCGGACCAACCGCCTCGATCCCGTCGATGTGTTCTCGCTGCCACCGAGCGTCCAGATCGCCGCGTCCGGAGACCACACCTGCGCTCTGACCGCCGCCGGCGAGGTGCAGTGCTGGGGTCGCAACGAGAATGGCGAGCTGGGCGACGGCACGACCGACCCGGATTCGGCCCACCCGCATACTTTTCCAGCGCCGGTCTTGAACCTATCAGGAGCGGTCGCGGTGGCGGCCGGTTTCCATCACACGTGCGCGGTCGTTTCAGACGGCAGCGTCGCGTGCTGGGGCGCGAATGGTTACGGGCAACTGGGCGTCGGCGACATGATCGACCGGTCCACGCCCACGGCCGTCGGGGGCGTGGCCGCCGTGCGCGCCGTCGCCTGCGGCTACCAACACACCTGCGCCGTCGGCACCGACGGCGCGTCCGTGTGCTGGGGGGCGAACGCCGCGGGACAGCTCGGCGACGGGTCGTTCATGGATAGGCCGGTCGCCGCGCCGATCTCGGGCCTGGCGCCCGTCTCCGGGGTGGCGGGCGGTGGCTACCATACCTGCGCGCGAACCGCCGCCGGGGCGATCCATTGCTGGGGTGTCAACGATGCCGGAGAGCTGGGCCGGCCGGCGGGCCCTTCGGAATCGCTCCCGGTCCCGGTTTCCCCGTTTGGCTGCTAGACGCGTGTCTTGGCGATGGGCAACGCCCCGGTCACCGAGAAAACCCAAGCGCCCTCTTGACCGTGGTGTTGGCGACGGGCTGTACGCCCGTGCGATCGAGGCGCCACTTGTCCATGTACTGCACCGGTTTGAGCAACTTGACTCCCGATTGGGACAGCAGCGACACCAGCGCCGAATCCGAGTACTTGCCGGGAACCCCGGCCAGAAATGATCCCCCGAGGCCGTCCCAGTGAACCGGCAAATAGGCTTTGGGTTTTATGACCGGCAAGACCAGCCGCGCCACCGGGGCGCCCCCGGTCCCGATCCACAGGTCCACCCCCGTCAGACCCGCATCCGTCATCGCCGCCTTGAGGTTGTCGATGGGCGCGCCGTAGTTGACGCCGTCGATTGCGATGGGGACCGCCAGGTCGACGGCGCTGGCGGAATTTTGAAAGAACCAACTGAACGAGCCCCCCGGCGCGTCGACGGTGAACAGGAAGGCGCGGCCGCCGCCGCCGTTGGGAAAATCCTCNNATCACCGTCGCGCAACGTTCGGCCGGTACGCTCTGCGCGATGGCCTGGAAGCACGTCGTCTTCGAACCGACGATCGGCGCGCCGGTCAGAGCCGCCCAGGTTGCGGTATCGAACGAATGATCGA
This sequence comes from Myxococcales bacterium, assembly GCA_003161835.1. GTDB lineage: Bacteria > Myxococcota_A > Polyangia > Fen-1088 > Fen-1088 > FEN-1088. The sequence continues at coordinate 2,899 of PMNO01000360.1, forward strand.
AATGGCTGTGCCCCGTCAACAGCAGGCTCACCTTCGTCGGGCCGCCGAGCGCGTTGAGGACCTGGGTCACCGCGGCGACATCGGGCTTGCGCGCCGTGCGCGTGAATGCCAGTCCCCCGCCGCCGCCGTAAAAATTCTTCAACGGCAGACGCGTGATGTACCCGTCGGTGAGAATGTTGAGGGGCCCGAGCTCATAGTAAACGTTCGATATGGACATCCAGGTGATGTCGACGTACGCCGGGCCGGCGGCTGGTGCTGCGGGCGGGGCGGGCGCCGCGGCACTCGGAGCCGTCGCCGAAAACGCGAACATCGCGAACGTGATCGCGGTCCATCTGATTGCGGGCCTCATGCGAACCTCCCCCGTTGTTGACGTCAAGACGCCCACCCAAGCTATCACTAAGGCGCTGCGGTTGCGCTGCTGGTGGGCTGGACGACAACGGCCACCTTTCCGCCGCGCCGCGCAAACACCGTCAACGCCACGACGCCGATGGCGACCGCGAACCACAGCGTGCAGGCCCGCGTGACGAAGGTGGCGGCGGTCGCGGTTCCGCGAGCAATCCCGGTTCCGAAGGTGGCCAACAAGGCCAGCATCCCAGCTTCGGTGATGCCCAGGCCGCCAGGCAGGAACGATAGCGCGCCGGCGACTGTCATGGCCGCGTAGATGAACGTGGCCGCTTGCAGGGCGAGCACCGCCCCTGGAAAGCCACGCACGATCA
>PMNO01000022.1 GCA_003161835.1 Myxococcales bacterium
CAGCCCCCCGCCGGTCGTGGATTCGATCTTGATCTCCAGGCTCTCGCCGGCGCACTCCAGCATCTCCTGCCGAAGCTCGCCGATCCGGGAGTGGGCCAATTCCACGCCCCGGAATTCGTGACGCAGGTTCAGGTCGTCGGCGCGGATCTCGGGTTTTTCGGTGGCCGACATTCGTTCGTCGGCGAGCAACTTCATCGATTTCATGCTGGCCAGCCGATCCTGGATGCACGCCAGCTTTATGCTGTCCTTGGTGCGGATCGCGTCTTCGCGCTGGCGCTCGCCAAACACCAGCGCGTCGGCGATGTCGGCGGAGTATCTCTTGACGAGCGAGAGCATCTCGGCCTTGTCGAGGATCTCGGGATCGCGGGTGACGGCCGGTCCGGTGTTGGGCGTCGCTTCGATGACCGGTCCTGGATCTCCGCCCGACGCCGACGCCGACGCCGACGCCGTCCTGATATGACCCTTGCTTCGCGCCTTGCCCTGGGAGTTGACCTCCTGTTCGGCCACAGCGACGGCCGGGTGACCCAGCGCCACCCCGAGCTCGAAGATGAACACGAACGCCAGCGCGCGTCGGCACGCGATTCGCGGGAGTGAGAGCCGACCGCGCACAGGACCTGGATGCCACATGATCAAATGGCATCGGCATCCCCGACACCCGGGTTAACCGGGAAAATCTGCCAAACCCGCGTCAGAAACCTGACGNNCCGAGGCCCTTGCGCCAGGAAGCCTGGCAGAGGAGGAAGCGATGTAGACAAAGCAGAAACCTCTCATAGGAGATCAGCGGGTAGCCAGTCCCGCCCGGCACAGGCTAGCGACCAGCCGGAAGCGAGTCTTGCGTGGCGAGCACAACCGCAAAAGGGAGGCGAGCTGCGAAGCGTAGACAGCGAAGACTGAAGCCGCGGGGAAAGCCCCGAAAGGACCATCGTAGTCGAGGGCCTTCACGGTGGGCTTCGTGGGGGCGGCAGCGGTGCACCGAAATCGCGAGGGGCGCCGACATGACCGGGGTGGTTGACCGCGGCAAAGGTCTGCAGGTCTCCCCAGGAACCTAGGGAGACCCTGTCGTGTCCGCTGGCCAAGACGGCAGCGGTACCCCCGAGGCAAGGGACAACCGAGTCAGAGGGGGACGCGCGGCGGGGAGTCGGAGCAGCGAATACAACCTACGAGGCGGGGGAAGTGACCCGGAGCGACCCCGCGGAGGAAAGGAGCTGCCGGGACGTCGAACCGTTTGAGGGAATGACCATGGGGACACCAGGCTCCAGTACAGTCTCAACGAAACTGGAACGGATAGCAGGGCTGGCGAGGCAGATGCAGGGCAAGGCACTGACATCGTTGGCGCATCACATCGACTTGGAATGGATGCGAGAAGCGTATCGACGCACGCGCAAGGACGGGGCGCCGGGGATCGACGGCATGACGGCGCTCGAGTACGAGCAGCGACTGGAAGAAAATCTACAGGTGCTGCTAGACCGAGCGAAGTCGGGCGAACGGTACCGGGCACCACCGGTCAGGCGGGTGTACATCCCGAAAGGAAGTGGGGACAAACTGCGGCCAATCGGGATACCAACCTTCGAGGACAAGGTCCTTCAAAGGGCGGTGTTGATGGCGATGGAGGCGGTGTACGAGCAGGATTTTCATCCCTGCTCGTACGGCTTCCGGGCGGGGAAGGGGGCGCACGATGCGCTCCACGCATTGCGTGAAGAGCTGATGGAGATGCACGGAGGATGGGTGCTGGAGGCGGACATCGAGAAATTCTTCGATTCGGTCGACCACGCCAAGCTACGCAGCATCGTCGAGCAACGGGTACGGGACGGCGTCGTGTTGCGACTGATAGGGAAGTGGCTGAACGCGGGGGTAATGGAAGAGGGAAGCGTCTACTATCCTGACGCCGGAACCCCGCAAGGCGGTGTGATATCTCCGCTGCTCGCGAACATCTACCTGCACGAGGTGCTGGACTCGTGGTGGTACCGGGAAGTGAAACCTCGCCTCAAAGGGAGGGGGTCGCTGGTCCGATACGCCGACGATTTCGTAATGCTCTTCGAGCGGGAGGATGACGCGAGACGGGTGCAGGAAGTGCTGACGAAGAGATTCGAGAAGTACGGCCTGCGCCTGCATCCAGAGAAGACCCGACTGGTCCGCTTCCAGCGGCCTCCGAGAGGCGGTGTGCCGCCCAAAGAGACCAACGGCAGCAGCTTTGACTTGTTGGGGTTCACGCTCTACTGGGCCCGAAGCCTGAAGGGCAACTGGGTGGTCAAGCTGAAGACGGAACAATCGCGCTTCAGCCGTACGCTCCACAGCATTCGAGGGTGGCTGCGTACGCACATGCATGACCCAATCAGAAAACAACATCGCGCCTTGGAACGGCGCCTCCGGGGGCACGACGCGTACTACGGCGTCACGGGGAACTACCCGGCCCTCGCCAGGCTCCGCCACGAGGTGGAACGCGCGTGGCAACGTCGGCTCAGCCGGCGTTCCCGCGCGGGGTACGTCACGTGGAGCAGGATGCGGCAGCTTTTGCGGGTCTTCCCGCTACCGCCACCGCGCGTGCTCCACACCCTGTAGCGAATCGGCGTCCTGACGAGCCGGATGCGGGAAATCCGCACGTCCGGATCTGTGGGAGCCCGGGGGCGGCAACGCCCCCGGGCCACCCGGCGAGGTCTCCCGGAAGTCCGAGGCCCGAGGTCTGAGGCCTCTCGACTGAACGCCGCTGCTCATCTCAGAAGCGGGCCGGGCGAGACAGGGCCGCCGTCAGCCGCTTCAGATAGACCGCTCGCGGGATCGCCACCGCGCCCAGGCTGGTCAAGTGCGGATTCGGAACCTGCGCGTCGAGCAGAACGAAATCACGGGACCGCAGGTGCTCGACCAGGAACGCCACCGCCGCCTTCGAAGCATCCGGTCGCCGGTTGAACATGGATTCGCCGCCGAANNCGGCGCAGGCGCGCATGACCCCCTCGAAATCGAGATCGGTGGTGAAACGCCAGGCGTTCCTCCGGATGGTCTTGCGCAGGCTCCGATGGGGGCGAAACGTCTCCAGATCGAAGATGGCCCGGGGATCGGGAGACCACCAGGTCACGGCAGGATCGGAGGACCAGGGGAAGACCCCGGCGCGATAGGCCCGAACCAGCGTCTCGGGATTCAACTCGCCGCCCACCGCGACCAGACCCTCCGGCCAGTCCGGTTCTGGTTCGTCGATCTCGCCCAGAGGGGCGTCAGGCGGCCAGCCCACATCGGCCATGTCGCCAGTCTCGCACGCTCCCCGGCGTTCCNNCGGCGAATCGGCAGGCCGCCAGCGCTGGCCCGGCAACGCCACGTTGGCATTTCCGCTTCAGATCCCAAACCCGCGGTCGATGTGATCTGGGTGCCCGCAAAGTCATCCCGTGGATTCCTGGCGATGTCCGTGGCCGCCGCCGTCGGGGCCGCTGTGGTCGCACACGGCCTCGGGACTGGTCTGCACACCCTGCGGGGTGTTCCCCTGGCCATCTTCCTGCTTGGTGGGATGGCCTTGGTGGGCGGGGTCTTCCTGGTGCATCGGGCCATCCGCCAACGCGCCCGGCTGGAAGTCATTGCCACCCTGCTGCCCCGATACCGCGAACACCGACGCGACGATCAATTTTCGTTCGACGAGGTGGGGCTGGAGGGTGAGCCGTCAGGACGGATCCCCACCACTCACGCCGAGATCCGGAACGCCACGCGCGCCTTGCTGGCCTCGCTGGAAGAAGAAGTGCGCCGCGACACGGGGCACGCCCGCCGTTCAAAGCGTCCCGCGTGCCGTCGTGCCNNCTCGAATGAAGTAGCCTGTGGCCGTGGTCATCGAACCCGGCGGCACGAATGTGCGCGAGCGTGAACGACTTCGTGAGCCCCTCGACGCCGCGCTCGAGCGCGCCTTGCTGGTCCAGATCGGGTACACCTGGTCCGAGATCAATCAGAGTCATTTTCGCCGCCGACTGCGCCGGCCGGTCTTCTCGTTGTCGGACACCACGCGCCGCCTGGGCGCCTGGGAGAGCAGCACCCGGACACTCTCCATTTCCAGGCAACTGGTCCGGGAATGCGCCTGGACCGTGGTGCGGGAGGTGCTCAAGCACGAGATTGCCCATCAGTTCGTGGATGAAGCAATGGGCGTGCGCGATCAGGCCGCCCACGGCCCCGCGTTCGAGGCCATCTGTCGACAGCATGGCTTCGATG
>PMNO01000555.1:0-6219 GCA_003161835.1 Myxococcales bacterium
CCCTATCGGCGCCGGTTCGGCACGCCCCAGCAGGCGGCGGCGGCCGATTCGGACGCCGAAGCGATCCTGCGCCTGGACCCCGCCCGCATCCCCGCGGCGGCGCTGGCGGATCTGGCTGGCGTCGAGCGCATCTGGGTGGTGAGCTGGCTCGATCGCGGGGGGACCTGGTCACCGATGGTACGTCCTCCACGCGGGCCCCGCGTCCGCCGTGGTCTGTTTGCCACGCGTTCCCCCGATCGTCCCAATCCGATCGGCCTGTCGGCCGTCAAGCTGATGCGCATCGACGGGTGCGACCTTCACGTGCGTGGAATCGATCTGCTCGATGGCACGCCCATCCTGGATATCAAACCCTACCTTCCCTACGCGGACGCGTTTCCCGAGGCGAAGGCCGGCTGGATCGACGCCGTCCCGCGCGATGCGCCGCAGTTCGCGCGCCGCCCACCCGCGCCGCCGCCCACTCGATTGGACACCGACCCCGACGATTGAGGCTCCCACACCGTCCGTGGACCAACCGACGCGACGGCAGCCGCGCCGCTCAGGTGAGCGGCTGCGCACAGAACCGGCGCCACATTTCGCGATACGCCGTCTCGATGTCGTGCGCGATGACCGACGCATTCATCAAGGCCGACGAAGCCATTCGGGCGCGCATGCCGGCGCGGAGCGTGGACAGGCCATCGAGGTCGCGACTGAGCCGCACTGCGGACTGAACGTATTCTTCCGGGGTGGCCGCCACCAGGTCCGGGCATCCGATGCGCGTCAACAGGCTGGCGCCGACGCGTCCGGCGTGCCCGTGTCCCCGCAAGGTGATCACTGGAACGCCCATCCACAAGGCTTCGCAGGTGGTCGTGGTGCCGTTGTAGGGGAAGGGATCCAAAGCCACGTCGACTTGACCATAGGTCGCGACATGCGCGGCGGGGGTCGCGGCGTAGGGGGCGAATTCGATCCGCTCGACGTCGATGCCCCGCTGCGCAAACGCGAGCCGCAGCCGTTCACGTGGCTGCTGGTCGGACAGGGCCCGGGCCTTGAGCAGGAGGTGCGAACCGGGGACGGCGCGCAGGATCTCCGCCCACAGCTCGAGCACACCGTCACCGAGCTTCGACAGGTTGTTGAAGGATCCGAACGTGACGTGGCCGCGTGTCAGGGCCGGCGCGGGGCCGGGAAGGTCGCAGTCGGCGTTGGGCTGGTAACACAGGAATCCGTTGGGCAGACGCCACAGGTGCTCGGCGTTGTACTGGTCGCCCTCGGATTCGGGATCCGCCATGGCGTCGGTCAGCCGCCACCCGATCGCGGAGAGTCCGGTCGTGCTGGGGTATCCGCAGTAGGTCACCTGAACGGGGGCCGGCCGACGCGCGAAGCAGAGCAGCCGGTTCGCGTCGGTATGACCGGACAGATCGATCAATACATCTATCTTGTCGGCGACGATGCGCTTGGCCAGCAGCTCGTCGGTCAGGTTCCGAATTTCCCGCCATGCGTCCGGACGGGCCTCGTTCTGAATTCGAAGCGTCACATGGTCGGCAACGGAATTCGAATAGCAGGTGACCTCGACGGCATTCCGATCGTGGGCCCGGATGATTGGCTCGATGAACGAGGCCACCGAATGGCTACGAAAGTCCCCCGAAACGTAGCCGATGCGCAGGCGTCGAGCGGGATCGCGATCGGGTGTCAGANNAACCGGGCGGCCCACGCCAGATGGTCCGCCAGCAAGTCAGCGGGATCCGCGGTGGGATCCCCCTGCCGCGCCAGCAGGTAGCCAGAGAAGATCACCGCGTGGTCAGGTCGAATCTCCAGCGCCCGCCGGTAGTGTTCGAGGCTGGCCTGGACCTCGCCCTGTTCGCGAAAGACACCGGCCAGATTTGCGTGCGCCTCGACTTGATCGGGCGCGAGCTCCAGCGCGCGCCGAACCGTCTCGGCCGAACGCGCCAATTGTCCCAGCCGATTGTGGACCGCGGACAGATTGACGTGCGCGAGGACGTTCTTGGGGTCGAGCTCGAGCGCTCGCTCCAGCACCACCTCGGCCTCGCGTCGGTTGAGATCGAAGAGCACCGATCCCAGATTGACGTGGGACGTGGGATTGCCGGGCTCCAGCTCCACGACGCGACGGAAGTACGGCAGGGCCTGATCGAGCAGCTTCAGCTTGTACAAGGCCAGGCCGGCATTGGTCTGAAACGTCACGCAGGTCGGATCCAGATTCGTCAGGCGACCGTATCCGGCGGCCGCGTCCACCCAGCGGTCTTCCTTCACGGCCTGCAGCGACATCGCCTCGAGCGCCATCGACAGGTTCTTGCGAACGTCCACGGCGTGGGGAGCCAGCGCCAGGGCCATCTCGAATTGAACCACCGCCGGGGGGAACTGGCCGCGGCGGGCCAACAGAGTGCCCAGATCATTGAAGACCTCGGGGGAATTGCTGCCTCTTGAGATCGCTTCGGCGTAAAGAGGGATGGCACCATCCGGATTGCCGGCCATGGCGAGCCGCCGGGCACGAAGCGCCAGAGCCGCCAAGGGGTCCGGAGCCGAAGGTGGATGCGGGTGCCGGTCCGAGAAACCAGCTTGCTTCCTTTTGGCGGCTTTCCCCATCGTTGGAAGCTCATCGGCTGGTCTCCGCGCACCTTTATGGATAAGGGCGGACAGCGCGCCTGGGCATGGTGCCAGGAGTGCGGGAACGCCCGAGCTGTAGGCCCCACTCGGCGATCACATGCACTTTTTCTTCGTAAGGAATATTACCCCTTATCGGCATTCGAGACCGTGACGAAACATCATGCGAAGGCCACAAGCCAAAAAGTTCTCGAAACACAAAGGAGTCCCCGTCATGGCAATGTCAATCCGCACCAACACCAGTTCCCTTAACGCCCAGCGCGCCCTCTTCAACGCCAGCAACGACCTTTCAAAGTCGATGCAGCGCCTGTCCACGGGCTTCCGCATCAACAGCTCTTCTGATGACGCGGCCGGCCTGGCCATCTCGACCAAGTTGCAATCCCAGATCGGCGGCCTCAATCAGGCCTCGATGAACGCCCAGGACGGCATCTCCATGATCCAAACGGCGGAAGGCGCCCTCGATGAGGTGACCTCCAGCCTTCAGCGTATGCGCGACCTGTCGGTTCAGGCCGCCAACTCGACCCTGTCGGACACCGACCGCGGCAACATCAACACGGAAATCCAGGCCCTGTACACCAACATCAACAACATCTCGTCCCGCACCGAGTTCAACGGCCAGAAGCTGCTGACCAACTCGCTGACCACCGCCCAGAGCACGAGCTCCACCGCCAACGTCGGTCTCGTCTTGGCGCAAGGTACCGCGGCCGGCGTCTCCTCCATCACGGCGATTGACGTGAAGGGCGCAACCGCGGCCGGAACGTGGACCCTGACGGGCAACACCACGAACCACACCTTGACCATGGGTCTGGGCACCGCGACAACCGGTCAAACGATCGCCGTCAACACCCTGACCGCCGGTCAATCGCAGACCTTCGACTTCTCCCAGTTCGGCGTCAAGCTCACCGTCCTGTCGGGCGGCACGCAGACCGCGGGAGACACCGAAGGCGGCCTCAGCGCGAAGAACATCCAGACCGTGGCAGCCAACTCGGCCGCGGCCTTCCAGGTCGGCGCGAACGCGAACCAGACCGAATCCGCCACGTTCTTCGACACGCAAATCAACACCAGCAACGCCGCCGTCGACAGCCTTGGCACGCACATCTACCAGTCGCTGAACACGTCGATCGCGGCGTTCAACGCGAACGGTGGGTCCACCATCGCCAACGCTCAGACGATGCTTGGAGATGTCGACAAGGTCATCGCCAGCATGGTCAGCAGCCGCGCGGCGCTCGGCGCCTCGCAAAACTCGCTCGGCCACACCATGAACAACCTGAAGACCACCTCCGACAACCTGGCGGCCTCCAACAGCCGTATCCGCGACGTGGACGTGGCGGCGGAGTCCTCGGCCATGACCCGGGCGCAAATCATCAGCCAATCCTCGATCTCGGTCTTGGCGCAGGCGAATCAGATGCCCCAGCTGGCCCTCAAGCTGCTTGGCTAATCCCCCGACGAACAGACATGAGTGAAATGCGCCTCGCGGTCGAACCTGGCCGCGAGGCGTTTTTTCCGTAACCCAAAGGATTCTCGATGTCGACGACCACTCCGATCTTCACCGCTGGTGGGCTCGCCTCAGGGCTCGACACCAACACGATCGTCGACAAACTGGTGGCGCTCGAAGCAGCGCCCATCACGACCAACAACGCGCGCCAAGCCGCGCTGAACGTTCAGATCTCCTCCATCGGGGATCTGCTTTCAAAGATCAAGTCTCTCGCATCAACCGCCAGCACGCTCGGCAAGGGCGTTGTCGCCAACTCGGTCACCACTGTTCCCGCGGGAATCGCGGCGGTGGCGGGAACCGGGGCGATGCCCGGACAGTATTCCATCTCGGTCAGCTCCGTCGCCTCGCTCGCGAAGGCTCGTTCTACGGCCGTTTTCACGTCCGCAAACGACACCGTTGCCGGAGGCACTCTCAGTCTTCACATTCAGGGCGTCGCCACCACCATCCCGATCGCCGCGAACAGCGATCTGGGCAGCGTCGCCTCCCAGATCAACCAGGCCGGCAAGGCGATCAGCGCGGCCGTGATCAGCGATGGCTCGCACTACTATCTTTCCCTGACCAATCGAGACACTGGCAAACCGCTCGGGAGCGGTATCGACGGCGGGTTGAGCATCGACTCGGACACGACCGGCCTGGGGATGGCCGTGACCCGGAACGCCACCAACGCGAAGCTGAACATGGACGGTCTGGACGTCGAGAGCAAGACCAATGACATCTCCACCGCCGTTCCCGGCGTCACCTTGACCGTCAAGGCCGAGCAACCGGTCGCGAGCGACCTGGTGATCTCCGCCGACTCGAGCAAGAGCACGGACAACCTTCAAAGTTTTGTCGACTCCTACAACTCCATCATCGGCGTCCTGCAACAGTCACTGCGACCCGACCCCAACGCACCTCCCGCCAGGGGTTCCACCCTCGACGGCACTACTGTTCTGACCCTTCAGCAAAAAATGCACGGCTTGCTGTCGTCACAGGTGGTCGGGACCGGCAGCGTGCGCACCCTGGCCGACATCGGGGTCAAGCTGCAAAACGATGGGACCCTGGTCGTCGATCAGCCGCTCTTCGCCAAATCCATGGCCAAGGATCCGACCGCGGTCGACGCCATCTTTTCAACCGCTTCGACAGGCATGGCCGCCAAGGTGGCCGCTCTTTCCACATCGTTCACGGATCCCTTGGATGGTCAGCTCGTCCAACGACGGACCTCCTTGAACAAGACCATCAAGGACCTCGTCGCCTCCAACGTTCAGCTCCAGAACCACGTGGACACCTACAAGCTGCAGCTGCAGCGCTCGTTCACGACCATGGAAGGCCTGATCGCCAACTACAATTCCATCAGTACGTTTCTCAACGCCAACTCCGGAACCACCACCACTAGCGGGAAAAAATAGATGAGCGCCGCCCACCGTTACGTCGATGTTCAAAACACCACCGCCTCCAAGGAACGATTGATGGTGTCATTGTTCGACACCGCTCTGCGACACATGCGCACAGCCATACGCCATCTGGACGGCAAGGATCTGCGGGCCGCCATGCCGCTCCTGGACAAGGCGTCCAAGATTGTCGGCTACCTCCACGGCACGCTAAACCGCGACGCGGCGCCCAGGTTGGTGGATGAGCTGGCCGAGCTGTACCTGTTCACGATTGCCCGCCTGTCGCGCGCGATCATCACGGCCAAGGCCTCCGATGTGCGCGAGGCCGAGCGGACCTTCGCCCCGATCGCGGACGGCTTCTCGCGCGCCGTGGCGGCCCTGGCGCAACAACCGAGCGCGGCGCACGCTCCCCGACCCTAGGCGAAGGACATTCTTTCGTGGATTTCGACGGACCATCCGCGGCGGCGGAACTGCTCAAGACCCTGGCGCAGGCGGATGCCGCGCTGGCCGTTGACGATACCGCGGCGGCCGGTGTCGCCATGGCGCTGGCCGCAGACCTCTGTCGTCGCGTACAGGCCGCCGGGCTGGGCGTCCCCCCGCACGAACTAGGAATGCTGCGCGCGCTCGCGGATCGCTGCGGCCCTGCCCTGGCGCGGCTGGGACAGGACCTGAACGCGGAGAGCTTCCGCGACGACAACCACCGGCGCGGCCTGCGCACCTATGGCGGCGAGCCGCACCGCTAGGGCGGCTGCGCCGCCATGAGGG
>PMNO01000555.1:6225-20920 GCA_003161835.1 Myxococcales bacterium
CGCGTACGCGCAAGCTACACATCGGGGGGCAGGTGCGCTCGGAGGGCTGGGAGGTTCTTGACGCGAATCCGGGACCCACCGTCGATCACGTCGCCGATGCGCGGGATCTGAGCCAGTTCGCCGACGAGACGTTTTCGGTGGTCTACGCGTCCCACGTCGTCGAACACCTGGACTACAAGGATGAGCTGGTCGCGACCTTGCGCGAATGGCGGCGGGTCATGACCGCCGGCGGAACGCTGTACGTCAGCGTCCCCGATCTGGCGCGGTTGGCGTCCCTGTTCGTTCTGAAGGACCAACTGGATCTCCAGGAGCGCTTCCTGGTGATGCGCATGATGTTCGGCGGGCACGTCGACCGGTACGACTATCACGTGGTGGGACTGGACGAGGACTTCCTGGCGCACTTCTTGGCTGAAGCGGGCTTCGGCAATCTGAAGCGGGTCGCGTCGTTCGGCCTCTTCAACGACACGAGCGCGATGCTCTTCAAGGGGCTGCCGATCAGCTTGAACGTCGTCGCGGAAAAGCCGCGGTAGCGGCCGCCCACTACTTGGGCATGAAATCGAGGAGATTCAGATTGAAGCTCTTGGCCGCCACGGACAACGACGCTTCCAGTCCCTGTTGCGCTTGCGTCAGCTTCGACATCGCATCGAAGATATCGACCTCGGAGACGGACGAAAGAAGCTTGGTTGCGGACTCGTGGGCCGCCGCCCCGATATTCGCGGCACTTCGAAAGCCGTCCAGGATGCCGCCGTTCTGAGTCAGGGCCCCCGTGACCTGGTCCGTGGACGCCGCGAGGTTGTCGAGGGTTCCACGAACGCCCGCGCCGTCGTTGTTGGTCAGCGCCGTGGCCAGCGCGGAGAGAGAAGCAAACACATCGACGCCGCCCCCGACGCCCTTGAGAGCCACGTCCGCGCGGACCGACGCGTTTTGGAAAAGCCCCGGGGCGACCTCCACCTGCCGGGTGTTGGCATCGCCCGAATAGTTGCCGGAGCTGTCGAAGGGCGGCGTGTGGTCGACGTTGCCCCCGAACAGATAGCGCCCCCCCTCCTGGGTGTTCATGAGAATCACGATCTGACCGGAAATATCCTTGATTTCCTGAGCGCCACCGGCGCGATCACTGGCGGAGTAGGTATCGTTCCCGAGCTGGACGGCCAGCTCGCGGGCCCGGGCCAGGAGGGTGCTGACGCCCTGGAGGGCGCCGTCGGCCAGATCGGATTCGTCGGAGGCACGGGCCACTGCCTGATTGATGGTGTCGAAGCGTTGTACCGACATCGAATGCGCGATGATGGAACTCACCACCCCCGGGTCGTCGCCCGGGTGAACCACCCGCTTGCCGTTGGTGACCTTGTCTTGCGCGTCCATCACAGCGTCGCGGGCGGCCGCGGTCTGCAGCCGGGCCGACTCGAATATCATTGAACTCGTTACGCGCATGGTCGGGGTCCCTTCACTTCAAACTCATCAACGTGTCCAACATCGCGTTGGTCGTGGAGATGACCTTGGCCATGGCCTCGTAGACCTTCTGGGCCTTGGTGAGGTTGATCATCTCTTCGTCTATCGAAACGCCGGACGTGCTATCGCGCAGTTGCTTCAAATGCGCCGCCAGGGCGCCATCGTGGTCGGCGAGCACTTTCGCCTGCGCCGTGCTGCTGCCGAACGAAGTGACGATCTGCTGCAGAGATGAAACCGGATCCGAGCCGCTGGCCAGGGCCTGGGTCTCGGTCGAAATCATCGCCAAGATGCCACGATTGTCTCCCGATACGGCCGGAAGGGCCGCCGCCGCCGCCAGAAGGCGCGGATCGGCCGCCACCGTGGCGTTGACCGCGATCTGCGATGCCGCCCCCGAGGAGGTCGCAGGAATCGTGAACAAAGGGCGCCCGGTGGTGCCGTCCATCGCGTAGTTGGCGGCATGGATCGCGTTGACCGACGTGCCCAGATTGAAAGCAAACTGGTCGAGCGACGTCACCGCGGTCTTCATCGCACCGTCGCGGGCCGCTACAAATCCGCCTACCTCGCCGCCCATAGACGACATTGGCAGGACGACCGGACCCGAGCCATCGGCCCGCATGTACGACAGCTTCAAGTGCCCGCCGTTGGCAGGATCGGGAACGGCCGACACCTGAGCCGCTCCGGAATCGGTCACCAGCGCGATACCACCGGGCAGCGAGATGGATATGTCTCCGGCGCCATTGGTGTACGAAGTTCCGCCGGTCAGCTGCGCCAACTTGTCGATCGCCGCCTGACGTTGATCCATCAAATCGTTGGGTGTCGAAGCCGACGATTTGGCGATCTGGATCCGCTTGTTCAAGGCACTCAGTTGAGTCGCGGTCGCGTTGATGTCCGCGACGTCGCCTGCGATGCGCGCGTCGATTCCGGTGCGGGCATCTTCAATGGAGGATACCGTCTGGTTGAACGATCGCGCGAGGCCCTGGCTGCTGCCGATGGCGGCCTGCCGCAGGGCCGGGTCGCCGGGGTTCTGGGCCAGGGTCCGCAGCGACGAGTAGAACGCGCCGAGAGTCGACGGAAGTCCACCGGCGAGGTCCGGATCCAACGCGGAGATCGACTGGAGGGCCGTATTCTCGCTCTGCGAGTACGCCTGCGACGCCAGCGCCGTGGGGATCTGCCGTTCGACGAACTGATCGCGAGCCTGCGTGATCGACTGCAGGGACACGCCGGTCCCCACCGCCGCCGCGCCCGACGACAACAAGGCCGGGTTCGCGGCCAGGTTCGCGATCTGCCGCGAATACCCGGGCGTGTTGGCATTGGCGACGTTCTGACCGGCGGTGGCGATCACGGCGCTTTGGACGCCGAGGCTGCCGCCCGACTGAACCAGGAGTGAGAACAGGTCGCTCATGTCACAACACCCGTACCACGGTGGAAGCGCGGGCGTCCGAGGCGGTGCCGCCGCGCCGATCATAGGCGGATGGTTTGGGACAGATCACGGCCAGGTGGGCGCGCACGTACGACAGCGCCCGCCGGCCGAGCAATCGATTGAGATGGTCCAACTCGGACAATGCCGCCGCCGCCGCCCGCACTTCCGCAAGGAGGGACGACAGCGTCCGGCCCAACACGGGCGCACGTTCTTTCAATTCGTCGAGCGTGACCGCGTCCAGGCCCAGGTCTTGCCGAACCTGTGCCAGGTCGGTCGTCAGCGCCTGCTGCAAGGTGGCGATCTGTTGGTTGAAGATGGAACGCTGGGCCGCCCGTCTCTGCAAGCCGTCCACGTCCATTTGGCGGATGAACACGCGTTCTTCGCGCGCAACCACGATTTGCGACGCAAGGGCGTCGCGGATCTGTCGAGTCGCGTCGATAGCGCGTTCAAGGGTGGTCATCCGGCTCCTTTTAGTGTTTCAACAGCGCCGAGATGCGGGCGTCGATTTCGGCGTCCGCCAGAATCTGCTCGGCGACGCGGCCCGGATCGGGACGGTAGCCACCCGAACGGACCTCGGCCTCGAGCTGTTCGGCGCGTGCCGTCCGGCGACCGCCCGCCGCTTGCTGCGCGACCGAGACCGCGGANNATCGCTGATTTTCATGGTTTCTCTCCAATGCCGACACCAAACTGGCTGTCTGCATGGGGGGCTTCGGCACGTTCCCGATATCTATTAAGGGCACGCGTGACCGAAAGAGGGACCAGTCCCGATGCCGAAGCTGCCGGGTGATCGCTCCGCCGACCCGCGACGGGAAGGTGGGGGCTGGTCGCCGATCCGCCGCGGCCCTCCCACTGGAACTCGTCGATGCTGGGGGCGTTCGGATCCTCGGGGAGCGGGGCTTCGCTGTTGGGATCATCCAGGTCGTCGACGCCCTGCACCGACTGCGAGGTGGATGACGGCGCGAACGACCCCGACGGGGCCGCCGCCGGTCCGGTGGATGTCCCATGGAAGGGGTGCAGAAGACCGGTGGGCGCCGGAGCGGGGGATGCGGAGGCAGAGCCACCCAACTGATGCTCCAGCATCCGTGCGATGCCCAGCCCGCCCGCCTTGGCGACGGCATCGGCCAGAGTCTCCACGAACATATCCGTGCGCAGTTGCGCCCCCGGCGTGCTGCCGGCCTTGAACGCCCCGCTCGACTGCAACATCTGCCGCAGCATGATGGCTTCCAGTTGCTGGAACGCCTCGGCGGGGTTGCGCACGGGTCCAGGCATCACAACACCTCGAGATCCGCGTCCAGGGCGCCGGCGGCCTTCATGGCTTGCAATATTGCAATCAGGTCGCGGGGAGACGCGCCCAGAAGATTCAGGGCCTTGGTCAGGTCCTCGACCGTGGAGGTCGCGGGCAACGCCACGACGGGCTTCTCCTTCTCCTTGGCGTCGATCTGCGCTTGCTTGCCCTGCACGGTTTTACCCTGCGAGAACGCGTTGGGCTGAACCACCACCGGCAGGGCCTGAATCGAGATGGACATCCCACCGTGCGCGACCGACACCGGGTGGATGCGCACCCGCTCACCGGCCACGACCGTGCCGGTGCGTTCACTGATGACGACGCGTGCCCGCTCGTCCGCCTCGACCTCCAGGGTTTCCAGCTTCGTGATCAGGCTGACGGACTTGCCCTTGTACGCGGCGGGAACCTTGATCTCGATGGCGGCCGGATCGATGGCCTTCGCGGCCTCCTCGCCCAAAGCTTTGTTTATCGCCTCGGCCAGGTTATTGGCCGTGGTGAAATCGGGACGTTTCAATCCCAACGTCAGGGCATCTTTTTCGAGATTCGGGGTGACCGCTCGTTCGACGGTGGCGCCAGCGGGCACCCGGCCCGAGGTGGGCTGATTCTTCTGAAACGAGGAGCCATAGGCCGCCACGTCGAACCCGCCGGCCTGCACAGAGCCCTGAGCCAGACCGTAGACCTGACCGTCGGCGCCCGTGAGGGGAGTGACCAGCAGGACGCCTCCCGCCAGCGACCGCGCGTTCCCCATCGAGCTGACGCTGACGTCCAGGCGCGTTCCCGGACGAGAGAACGACGGCAACTTGGCCGTGACCATGACCGCGGCCACGTTGCGGACCCGGACATCGTGCGGATCGATGCGAATGCCCAGGCGGCCGAGCATGCCGCTGATGGACTGCGACGTGAAGAACACGTACTCGGTGTCACCCGTGCCCGCGAGACCGACGACCAGCCCGTATCCATAGAGCGCGTTCTCACGCATCCCCTGGACGTCCACGAGCTCCTTGAGTCGTACCGGCGAGGCCGTCGCGAGACGCGTGCCCCGGGGGCCCGGAGCGCCCACCGCCACCCACGTACAGAGCAGGGCCACGACGAGGCGGCGGAGTGTCGAGGAACCGCGAGCGGAGCTCGGCCAAGGCTTTTTCATATGTTTTTTCACGGGGGCTACCATGGCCACAGCCACCCGAAGTGGCGGGACAAGAAGCCCTGTTTCTGGTTGTCGGTCAGATCACCCGCGCCGACGAATTCGATCTCGGCGTCGGCCACCATCGAGCTCTTGACGCTGTTCTCCTGGTCTATGTCGATGGGTCGCACGACGCCCGAAATGTAGAAGTGCTGCTCCTCGCTGTTGACCAACACCACCCGATGCCCCTCCACGAACAGGTTGCCGTTGGGCAAGACCTTGCGGACCAGGGCCGGAACCGTGGCGGTCAGATACTCGCTGCGGTCGGACTTGCCCTCGCCCTTGAAGCCGCTCTTGGCGCTGCCGCCCATGCTGGGATCGAGGCCGGCCGCCTGCAATTTCCCCAGCACGCCCAGGAAGGCATCGATCTTCGCCGCCGCCGACGATTCGCGGGCGAGGTTGGTGTTCGCCGAGCGATTCGCCGAGGCGATCTCCTCGACCTTGATGACGACCAGATCATTGGCGTGCAGGGCCCGCGCGTCGGTGAACAGCATCGAAGCGGGGCGCCCATCCTGCCAGAGGCTGCCCTCGGATAGCGCGCCGTTCTTCTTGTCGGACTGCGCATCCGCGGTGTACTCGCGCTTCTTCTGCTTGTAGGCGCCGGTGTGGGCGGGGGCGCACCCCCCCGCAACGGCGGCGAGCATCACTCCGACAATCGCCTTGCCGGTCATGGCAGCCGCACCGTCAATCGCCCGTCGGCGAAGGTGCCCTCCACGTGTTTCCCGGAGGGCAGGACCGCGCAGGAGCTGTCACGGCCACAGGCCACGGCGCGGCCGATCTGCTCGACCGCCAAGGCTCCCGAGACAATGAGGATCTTGATGGGTTGACCCGCCCGTGGTCCCGGGGCGCTCACGGCTCCAGCTTCGATCATTTGACCCGAACCGATCGTGCGGTCCGCGATTGAGAGCTCGCTCAGCACCGCCGGCACGTGCCCCGCTTTGATCTCGCGTTCCTCGGAGTGGATGGCGGAACCCACGGGTTCCCCCGCCCGAATCGCCCGCGCCGCAATCGGCACGGGCGCGAAAACGCGCACCCGCGCCCAGGCCCAAGCCTCACACCCGCTCCCGGTGCGGCGCGTGCCCGTCACCTTCACGGCCACGCGGCCCGAGCCGTCGATCGGACGCGCCACCTCGATGTGTACGCCGTGCCCAGCCGTGACGCAGTCTCCGACCGGCTGATCCCAGGCGACCACCTCGACGCGCGCGCCAGGAACCGTGACCGCGGCCGTCAGGGCCGCCTGCAACGCAGGTGACCCCGGCTGCTCGTCGGCCCGCGCGGCTACCGGGATGAGCAGCGCCAAGGCCCCAAAGCAAAACACCACCGGCGCGACAGCGAACGACGGACGCATCGCCGAGCACGACATCTTGGGCACATGCATGAACATCACCGCAGCTGCGTCAGTCGTTGCAACATCTGGTCGGCGGTCTGGATGACCTTCGAATTCATCTCGTAGGAGCGCTGGGTGGAGATCATGTCGATCATCTCTTCCACCGCCTTGACGTTCGCGCTTTCGAGAAATCCCTGGCTGACGGCCCCGGCCCCTTGTTCGCCGGGACGCACCTGGATCTCTTGCCCGCTGGCGCCGGTCGGCTGAAACAGATTGTGGCCAATGGCCTCGAGCGCGCCTGGGTTGGTGAACAGCGTGAGCTGCAATCGACCCAATTCCGTGGGCTCCGTCTTGGTGGGCAGCGTCGCCAGGACGGTGCCGTCGGGACGAATCGTCAGCCCCGTGGTTTCGGGAGGCACCGTGATGCCCGGCTCGACGATATCGCCATTCTGCGTGACCAGGCGGCCGGTCTCGTCGACGCGCAAGTTGCCGGCCCGCGTGAACGCGACCTCGCCGTTCGCCTTTTGCACCCGAAAGAACCCCGCGCCCTCGATGGCGAGGTCGAGGGGGTTCTGGGTGTTCTGCATGTCGCCCTGCCCCATCGATCGGGTCGTGCTGCCCGTCTTCACGCCGAGTCCCACCTGCAACGGAGCCGGCTGACCGCCGCCCTGCGGACCCGCCGGCGTCGCCTGCACGACGGTCTCGGACAGGAGGTCCTGGAATTCAGCACGCACTCTCTTGAAGCCGGTGGTGCTGGCGTTCGCGAGATTGTTCGCGATGACGTCCATCTTGAGCTGTTGGGCCTCCATTCCGGTGGCCGCGGTATAAAGCGAACGCAACATGTGTGTCTCCTTCTTCGTTAACGGGACTTGCCGACTTCAAGCGCGCGATCGTCCAGGCGCCGATATGTCTGAATGGCCTGCATCGCGGTCTCGAACTGGCGCTGGGCGCCAATCATTTGAACGGTGGCCTCGAGCGGCGTCGAGTTGCCCATCTCCAACTGACCGACGCTGACACCCAGCTCCGGTGCGGGAGTCACCACGCCCCCTGGACCCGCCGCATACAACGATGGGCCCACGTGCGCGACGTTCCCTTGCAGATTGAACAGGGCGAGGCGATCGATCTCGACATCGCCGACCATGACGCTCCCCCGCTCCGTGATGACGGGGCGCGATTCGGGTGGGACGGCGATGGGATTTCCCGAGGCGCCGATCACGAGGCGGCCCCCCGATGTCACGAAACCCTCGGGGGTCAGCGTCAATCGACCATTCCGCGTGTAGGCGGGTCCGGTGGACGTGCGCACTGTCAGAAAGGCGTCGTCGGCGGGAATGACATCCAAGGGATTCTCCGTCCGCACCACGGCTCCGCGCGCCATGTTGGCGCCGGTCCCGACCACGGCCGTCGCGACCTTGTCCGAGGTCGCTCCCGCGCCCCGCGGTAGGAACGACTGAAACGCGGGGTGGGACGCCTTGAAGCCGGGCGTCTCGATGTTCGCGAGATTGTCCGCGATGGAATCCAGTTGTTCGGCGCGTGCCGCCGCCGCCGCCATGCCTACATATATGCCGTCAGCCATTTGACCTCTTCCTTCCGATACCCGGTGTAGAGCAAGGCCAAGGCCAACTTTCCCCGTCGCGTTTGTGACAGCCGAGCATCCTGGCCAAAGGGGATGAACAAAGGGAGCGACACCCCGCGAGCCACTCGCTCGTCAGACGCATCTTTTTGCTCAAGGCCGCGCCCGCGCTTGCCGAAGGAGTTCTTGTGCGTCCCAAGATCCGCCTCGATCCGGTCGTGAAGCTGGAGGAGCAACGCGAAGAGGCCAGCCTCCGCGCCATGGCCGACGCCAGTCGCAAGCTGACCAGCGCCGAGCAGTTCCTGGCCGATACGCGCGCGCGGGCGGACACCGACGATCGCCGGCTCGCGAGCGCATGGAACTGGCAACTGGCCGAGCTGGCCCACACCCGGGCCCTGTGCGACGTCCGCTCGGCGGAGCAGGCCCTTCGTGCCGCTGATCAGGAATCCAGCGTCACGCGCTCTCGATATGCGGTGGTCCATTCAAAGGCCGAGGCCCTGCGCCGGGTCGCCGCCGTTCGCGTCGGGGAAATCGTGCAGGCCCGCGAGAGCGCCGAGCGGCGCGAGTTCGACGACATGGCGATCCTGCGCCACGCGCGCCGCGACGCCGCCTAGGTCGCCCGGACCTGGCGCCTAACCCGATCTGAATTGCGACTGCAGTAGCCTTTCCCAGGACCGGAAGGTGCGGCTTGCCGCACCGGCGCCGTCGGCCTACGGGGGGAGCCGCCATGAGGGGGAACACCCCCTCATGGCGGCGAAGCCGCCCGCCCTAGATGCGGCGGGCGATGTCGGTCGCGATGTCGCGGAAGACGCGCATGCGGGATAGCGTGTCGGTGGCGTCGAGATAGGCAGCGTCGAGCTCCATGTCGCTGCCGTGCGCGGGATCGTTCGCGGGCGCGTCCATCTCCTGGACCAGCGCCTCAGCCACGTGAACCGCGCCGACCGGATCGAAGTGGGTGCGCCCGAGCAGCGAAGGACGGTGATGATACGCGACGCCTTCGACGACGATGCGAGGCAACCCCCAGCACCCGAGCAGGTACGCGCCGACCTCGGCGTGGGACGCGCCATACTCCTCGGTTTCAACGCGCCAAACAGGCAGCCGGTTGCGCCGCGCGCGGGGGGCGATGTGCCGGTAGGAGTCCGAGAAGCGCGCCGCCAGCACCAGCTTCCCGACGTCGTGAAGCAACCCTCCGATGAAGGCCTCCTCCGCGAAACGGCGCGAGGTCATGAGGTTGCCCGCGATCTCCGCCACGAGGGTGGTGTGCCGCCGCAACCCGCTCGGAGACAATCCCAGCGTCTCCTCTTCTCCTTCGAACGCGACGAACAGACCGGTCAAGAGCGCGAGCTGTTCGATCGTCGCCATGCCGAGCATGATGACCGCTTCCTCGATGTTGACGACGGTGCCAGCAGCATATTTTCGCGTTGTGCCGAAGAACGCCGAGTTCGCCAGCTGCAGCAGCTTCGCGGCCAACGCCGGGTCCTGTTCCACGATGCGCGCCACCGTGGCGGCGTTCGTCCCGCGCGCGTCCAGCGCGGCCCGGAGCTCGATCAACACGGGTGGAGGGGACGGGAGCGATTCGGTGTCCCCCACCGCCGCCCGCAGGGCCGGTTGAGCGAGCAGGTCACGCATCGCCAGGGCGCGATCCAGGCGATCGTGCAGCTTGAGCACGTCGAAGGGCTTGACAAGATACTGGTGACAGAGCGGCGCCACGCGCACCACGTTTTCGCGCAGGGCGGGAGCCCCGAACACCAGGCGCACCGTCGTGGGATGGGACGCCTTCAATCGCTCGAGGGCCACGATGTCGTCCGATCGCCCCGCGTCGATCGACGCGACGACGACGTCCGCAGGTGCGGCCTCCATGGCCGCAAAGGCCTGCTCGAAGGTGTGCACGAACACCAGCCGCCAACGAACGGCGTCTTGCTTGAGCAGGCGCTCGAAAGCGTGCAGCACGTCAGTGCGCGGTTCGACGAAGACGATCCGGGGAGCGCCAAGCGCGAGCCGGCTGGGGAGCTTCTGGACCGTGTCGTGAGTGATGCCGGGCATGGCACTCACGCGGCTACGTGAAACTTGGTGAAGCTCGTGACGCGGTTGCGGCCGGCGGCCTTTGCCTGCGCCAGGGTATCCTCGGCCGCGCGCAAGAGATCCCCCGGACTCTGGAACGCCAGGGCTTCGTCCAGCGTGACACACCCGACGGAGATGGTCATGCGCACGGGATCGCCAATACCGATGTCGTGCTGCCCCTCCTCGACCCTCTTGCGCAGCCGTTCGGCGACGATCGCCGCTCCGGCGGCGTGGGTGTCGGTCAAGATCAGCGCGAACTCCTCGCCCCCGTAGCGCGCCGCCAGATCGCGATAGCGCAGCCTGTCGCCCAGCATGCCTCCCAGGGCGGCCAGCGCGCGATCGCCCGCGGCGCGCCCAAAAGCCTGATTGATCATGTCCAGATGATCGGGATCGCACAGAATGACGCTGATGGGCTTTCCGGCCTGCTGGGCGATCTCGAACTGCTCGCGCAGATACTCGTCGAACCGCGGTCGGCTGGCGAGGCCGGTCAGGCCGTCGACGCGTGATTCCCCCGGCCTAACCACCGCCGTGACGTCCGACCGCTCCGACAACTCGTCTTCGAGATGGCCGAACGCGTAGTCCGCCCGCTCGACGATGCGCTCCAGGTCGTCCGCCTCCCCCGCCACGATNNACCAGGCGATCCTCGGGCAGACCCACGATCTCACGAGCCCGCAGCTTGGCGTGCCGCGCCGCCGCGCCAACCTCGGGTGTGACCCACATGTCCGCCAGCACGCCGGACAGGGCGACGACCTTGACCGTGGTTTCGGTGGCCGGATCGGTGCCGCGCTGCCAGCGCGCCGGTTCGTGGCTGCTGCCCACCGCCGCCCGCACGGTCTCGGGGAAGCGCCACTGCGTCATCAGCCAGCGACCGACCTCGGCGTGGTCGCACCCGAAGGCTTGCTTTTCCAGCGCCACGAGCTTGTCGTGATCGCCCGGCGCTTCCGCGGCCATGGCCTGATACTGATCCGGCGCCGCCTGGGCCAGCGCAACCTTGCCGACATCCTGTAGCAGCGCCGCCAAGAACGCCTCCTCCGGATGCCGCAAGCCCGCCGCGCGCGCCAGCTCCTGGGCGGCAGCCGACGCGAATATGGCGCGCTTCCAGTAGCTCCGGTAGTCGAATCCATTGCGCTCGTGCGCGCGCATGTCCCCGACGAGCGCGAACGAGAGCGCTATGGTCCGCACGGCGTTGACCCCCAGCAANNCCGATCGCGCGCGCGACGTCGGCGATGTCGAAGTTCTCACGCTGGCACAATCGCAAGACGTGCACCGCGACGGCTGGAAGGCTGGGGAGGGTCTTGCAGGTCTCTAGCTTTTGCCGCAGCCCTATCTGCATGTGCCTAGCTCCCGTCCGGCGCGGTCCCGAGCGCGGACCGCAGCCTCTTGAGGCCCTCGGCGTGAAGCTGGCAGATCCGGGGCTCGCTCACGTCCAGGATCTTGGCAATCTCGCGATAGGTGAGCCCTTCGAGGTAGTGCAGACCCAAGACGGTTTGCAGCCGCTCGGGCAGCGAGCGAATTTCGCGGGTCAGGGCCTCGGCCGTTTGGGAGCGAGAGAGGCGCTCCTCGATACCGGGCTCGTCGTCCGTGCTGGGCGTGGAGGCCATCCGATCGAGGGGAATGTGCGGCTCCAGCAGGGCCTCGATCCCGCCCACCTCCTCCAGATCCATTTTCAGCTCGCTCGCCACTTCCTCGGTCGAGGCTTCACGCCCCAGTTGGGTCTGAAGCTTTTGGCGGGCCTTCTGCAGATCGTCGGTGCGCGAGCGCAGCCGGCGGGGCAGATGGTCCATCCGGCGCAGCTCGTCCAGCATGGCGCCGCGGATCCGGTGCTCGACGAAGGTCTCGAACGTAACGGCTCGCCCGGCGTCGAAACGACGGGCCGCCTCCAGGAGACCGAGCGCGCCNNTAGGTCGCGAACGCTCTATGCATCGTTTCAGCCCACCGCTACCTGGGATTCACGAAACAGCCGCTGCCACATGAACTTGAGCCCGCCGTCGACCCGGGCCACTTGCTGCGGGCTGGTGGCGGCGTTCGCCTTGTCGGCCAGCAGGCGTTCACCGATCACAGCGATGGCCCGCGCCGACGGTGACGCGGGAAACATCTCGCAGACTGGACGCTGCGCCATGATCGCGCGGTGCAGGTTTTCGTCGCGGGGGATGTAGCCGAGATGCCGGAGCTTGGCCTCCAGAAACTTGCCAGTGACAGCGGTCAGCTTTTGAAAAATGCCACGGGCGGCCAGCTCGTCCACCACGGGATTCACGATCACGTTGAAGGTATGAACGCCCGCCTGCTGCGACAGAACCTTGACCGTCGCGTAGGCATCCACGAGCGACGTCGGCTCGGGGTTCACCACCAGGATCGCTTCCTCCGCGGCCCCCACGAAGAACAGGACGTTGTCGCCGATGCCCGCGCCCGAGTCGATCAGCACGAGGTCGAACATCTCCTCGATCGGATCGAGCGCCTGGATGAACTGCATCTTCTGCTCATCCGAAAGGTGCGTCAGGGAGCGCACACCCGAGCCGGCGGCCAGGAGCTTCACCCCGGGCGGTCCGTCCACGAGGACCTCGCTGACCGTCAGCCCCTTGTCCAGCAGATCGCCCAGATGATAGCGGGGCTTGACGCCCAGCACGATCTCGACGTTCGCCAGGCCCAGGTCGGCGTCGATGATCAGGACCCGCTTTCCCGCGCGCGCGGCCACCAGCGCCAGATTGGCGGTGATNNGATGCGGCGAGCTGTCGAAGACTATCGGCCTGATCCACGAACCTGCTCCTTGTTGACTGCCGGCGAGACCCGCACCGGGAGCAGCGCCGGCGTCGGCGCCAGGAACGTCTCCACCAAGCTTTCGTCGGTCACCGCATGAATGTCTTCGGGCACCCGCTGGCCATCGCAGATGCATGACACGGGACGCTGGATCACGGCCGCCGCCGACAGGGCCCCCGCCGGGCCATCCGCTTCGTCGAGCTTCGTGAAGATCAGTCGCTCGGCGCCAAAGCTCTTGTACCGCCGCGCCACCGCTCCCAGCTCACGGGCGCCGGTCGCAACCGACAACACGAGGTGGAGCTGGACGTTCGGCGCGCTCTTGACGAGATCCATCTGAGCCAGGATCGATTCGGGGTCGGAGCGCCCCGCCGTATCAATCAGCACGAGGTCCGCGTCCTGGGTGCTCTGAACCGCCGCGGCCATCGCGGCACGGTCGCGGACGACGAAGGTTGGAACTCCCATGATCTTGCCGTACCGGGCCAGCTGGTCACTTGCACCCACCCGGTACGTATCGACCGTAATCAGGCCGATCTTGAATCGGGTGTCCAGAAGGGCCCGGGCCGCTATCTTTGCGATTGCGGTGGTCTTTCCGACGCCCGTGGGCCCCACCAGGGCGATTGTTCGGCGCGCATCGGCGCTCCACGGCGCGGATGCTGCCGATAGCTGCTTGCGCAGATCGGAGACGATCCAGGGGAAGACTTCGCTCGCGCGTTCGGCACCGCTGGACAGCGCCTCCTCCACCAGAGTCCGTGCCTGACCGGGGTCCATGCCGCGATCCTGCAAGTGCCGAAACACGCGGCGCGCTTCGGCGCTGAAGTCCCTCTCCGCACCGTCGGAGGCCTCGCCGGCCTTGCGGTCCGCGGGCCGGGTGGTGTGGAGCGTGCGTCGGACATCGTCCATCACCCGCCGCAGGGCCGCCATGTCGGTCTCCATCCGCGAATCACGCTCGGTCTGCCGGCTGGAATCGCCGCCCAGGGCCGCCGTGACCTCGACCTGCGCGCGGCCGAACAACCCGCCGCTGACCTGTCGGGTCTCGATGATGATGGCATCGGAGCCCAGGGCCTCTTTGACGGCGGTCAGCGCCGATCGCGCGTCGCGTCCGCGGAAGGTTCGAATCGTGGGCAGACTTTGGTTCATCATCGTGACTCCTGGCGGTTAGATTCCGAAAACTGATCTCTCATGCGGCCCGCCCGAAGGGCGCGCTTTGCAAATCAATGGTGGCGATCGGGTCGACCTGCGTGCCGGCGACCAGCTCGCGCGCGGTCACGACCCACAGATCCGGAACGAAGCGGCTGGCGAAATCGAAGAGCGGGCGGCGCAGATCCGGCGGGGCGATGATCACGGTGGGGTTTCCGTCCGCGGCGAATCGCGCGGCGCGCGTCTCCAGGGCGCTGATCAGCCGGCGCGCGGTGTCGATCTCGGGAGCCAGGGTGGCCTCTCCGTCGGTTTGTCCCAGCCCGCGGCGCAGCACGTCCTCGGTNNCGGAACAAGCGGCGCCTGACCTGCTCCACCAGGAAGGCGGTGTCCTTGCTGCGCGCGGCACCGTCGGCGATCGCTTCGAGGATGGTGCGCAGGTCGCGGATCGAGAGGCCCTCCCGCAGGATGCCGCGCACGACGCGCACCAGCTCCCCCAAGGTCACGGTGCCGGGCAC
>PMNO01000555.1:20973-21542 GCA_003161835.1 Myxococcales bacterium
TCCTGCCGCCCGACCAGCTCATGAATATTGCGACGGATGACTTCGCTCAGGTGGGTGGTCATGACCGACGCGGGATCGACAACCGTCATCCCACCCGCCTCGGCTCGGGCCCGATCGGCTCCCGTGATCCACAGCGCATCCAGCCCAAAGGCGGGCTCCTTGGCCAGGATGGCGTCCGCCCCCGGCAGCGACGGGCGNNGTTGTCGCGCAGGTGGACGGGCGGCAGCACCAGGCCGAGATCGGAGGCCACCTGCTTGCGCACGTTGGTGACCCGCCCGGGCAGCTCGCCGCCCTTTTCCAGATCGATGAGGCGCAGCAAGCCGTGACCGACCTCGACCTCGATGGCGTCGACCGCGATCAGGTCCTGGATGCGCTCGGGCTTGTTCTTCGCGTCGGCCGCGTCGCCGGTCGCCTGCGCGGGCGTCGCGACGGACGTCTTGCGGCGGGAGAGCGCGAAGGCCGCCAGGCTCAGCACGGCAAACGGCAAGGTGGGCATGCCAGGCAGCAAAGCCAGAACGCCCAGCACCGCGGCGGCGTACACCATGACCCGGGACTTGCCGAACATCTGG
>PMNO01000256.1 GCA_003161835.1 Myxococcales bacterium
GGGGGAGCCGTCCAGGACTCGGGCGTGCCCCGCGGCGATCGGGGAACCGGCGGAAGTCCGGCCCGCAGTTGTCCGGACCTCGACGCGAACGGTGTCCTCGACTGCGAGGAGTCGCTGCTCAGCAATCCCGATTTCGCGGCGGGCGTGGTGGGCTGGAAGCCGGAACCGAACATGATGGCCACGTTTGACGCGAGGGATGCGTTTGGCTTCTCGGGCTCGGGGTCGATCGCCGTGACGAACAGCGCCCAGTCCAATGGGTCGGATCTGATCATGGGTGGAGCGGTGCAATGCGTGTCCACCCCCGGGATGATCAATCTGACGTTTTACGGTCAGGCGTTTCTTGCGTCACAGGGAACGGGGCCGGGAACGACGATGGGGGCGGCGTTTGATTTCTACCCGGCCGGCGACTGTTACGGGTCATCGACGGGCGCAACCACGATCATGTTCTCGGATTCGAGCGTGAGCGGCTGGCGGATGTTGCAGGGAACCGTCAGCCAGTTCGTGGGCACACGCAGTCTGGCCGTGCGCCTGGTCGTGACCAAACCCCCGGCCCAGCCTGCGACGCAGGCGCTGTTCGACAATATCCTGATTCGACCGCAATGAACATCTGTTCAGATATCGGGTCCCGGAGGCTTGTGTCTGAACTGTGACGTTGGCGCCGGGAGGAACTTGCTAGATAGGCGGGCTGTGAACTCGTTTCGGTGATCGCTCGTGATGTTTCCTGCGCCTCCAAAGACGTCGTCGCGTTACCAGCCGATCGGACAGATAGGCCGGGGGGGTATGGCGGAGGTGATCCTGGCCGAAATGAGCGCGGGCCACGGCGTCACGAAGCTGGCCGCGCTGAAGCGCATCTGGCCTGAGCTCGCGGCGGAGCCGGACTTCGTGGCGATGTTCCTGCGCGAGGCACGGATCAGTGCCCGCATGAATCATCCCAATGTTGTTCAAACCTACGAGGTTCTGGACGACACCGACCGGCCGACCATCGCGATGGAGTACCTGGACGGACAGCCCTTGACGCGGGTGATGGACCGACTCTCGCGCAAGGGCGGATTGACCTTGACCTTGCGGCTTCGGATCTTTGCGAATGTCCTGGGTGCTCTCGACTATGCCCATGAATTGACCGACTACGACGGCACGTTGCGCGGGGTGGTTCATCGGGACGTGAATCCGCACAACGTGTTCATCACCTACGACGGGCGCGTGAAGTTGCTGGATTTTGGCTTGGCCAAGAGCCTGAGCGCGACGTATCAGACCCGGCCCGGGAATGTCGGCGGTCGCTTGGCGTACATGGCGCCGGAGCAACTGCGGGGTGGGCCCATCGATCGTCGGGCCGACGTGTTCTCCGCCGGCGTTCTTCTGTGGGAGCTGGCGTCGGGGCGCCGATTGTGGCACGGAGCCACCGAGTCCACGATCATTCGAGATCTGACGTCGGGAGCTCCAATTCGCCCGTTGCCCCCGGATGGAAATCTGCCCATCGGATTGGACAAGATCTGCGCACGCGCGCTGGCCATCGATCCGGAGGCCCGCTTCGCGACCGCCGCGGAGTTTCAAGCCGAGATCGAGAGGTTCTTGCCCGGCTGCGACGATTCGCACGGTCGCCACCTGGGCAAGATTGTCGCGCTGGCCTTCGCCGAGGAGCGGGCGACGCGACGATCCTTGATCGAAGGCCATGTGCGCGCGAACCACCGCGCGATCGAAACGGATATGTCCGAGCGCGGGACACGCGGCGACGGGACACGCAGCGCAAGGAACGCTGGCGTTTGGGCCGAGGATGACGGGACGCTGGCGACCGGCGTGACCCTGCCCATCGATCCGCAGTCGATCGTCAGCATCGAACCGCTGGTGGAGACGGTGAAGGCCTCAGAAAAACAGCGTGAGCTGGATTCCTTGCCCGCGACCACAACCTACGTGCGCCCGAAGCCTCCCCATCCCATGAAGTGGGTGTCGCTGGGTTTCATGGCCGCGGTCGTCGTCATCGCGGGTGCCGCCGGATTGAACTCCGTGCTGAGGGATAAGGCAGCCAAGACTCCCCTGGCCTCGGAAGTAACCGCCCCAGCGGGCGTCGCGGCCGCCGAAGTCGCGCCGGACCCGCCCGCCGGCGCCATGCTCTCGCTGCCTCAGCCGTCGCCACCTTTGTCGCTGTCGGCATCCCCGCTCGGATCTTCTCCCTGGCCAACCTTGTCGGATCCCGCGACCGCCCCACCGGTGCCAGGGAGCGCTGAGTCGAAGGACGACGCGAGTGGACGCCAATCGCTTCACGGGAATCCCCGAGGCCGTGTGACCGTTGGACGATTCGTCCACCGGCGCTCACGGTACGAGGTGCCGCCGCAGGATGAAGCGGCCGGCTGGCAGGACGGAGTCAGCCAACGGGAGCTGGTCACTCTGCAGGCGGAGGCGAGCCCACCGATCGAAGCGCCGGCGAGGAATCGCCAGCGCCGTCGGGGCCCTGGCGACGACGTCTTGCCGCCGTCGGTGGAAAGAGCCCCGGAAGAGCCCGGCGCCGAGGTAACCGTGACCACGACGCCTACGGCTATTGTGCTGTCCCGCGTTCCCCGCGCACCGTGGACGAGCCCTCGGAGCGCGAACGCCGCCTCGATCGCGACGACGTCGCGGTCGACGAGAGGGCCGCGCCCAATCGACACGGACGACCCGTTTGCTCCATGATTCGTGCCCGGGGGTGGGTTGTCGCGTTGGCATTGTGGTCGGGCTCGAACGCGTTCGGGGCGAGCCATTCATCCGCGGCAGCTGCCCCAAGCGCTGATCCCGCGGTGGTCGAGGAAGCGCAGAGTCGATTTCGCCGGGGCGTCAAGCTGTACGAGGACGGCGACACGGCCGGGGCGCTGGCCGAGCTCACGCGCGCGTATCGGTTGATTCCAAACTACAAGATTCTCTACAATCTTGGACAGATCGCGTACCAGCAGCGCGACTTCGCGGCTGCGCTGGGATACTTTCGACGCTACCTTTCCGAGGGCGACGATTTGATCCTCAAGCCGAGACGCCGCGAGGTCGAGGCGGACATCGTCGATCTGGAGCTCCGGACGGGGCGCATCGACATCGAGTCGCTCCCAGCGGGAACCACGGTCTATCTCGACGACGTGCGTGTCGGCACCGTTCCGTTTCCCCTGCCGATCGCGGCCAACATCGGGCGACATCGCCTCGATGCCGTGTTCGACTCGGGCCAACGGCAAAGTCGCGTGGTCGATTTGGCGGGTGACGAGACGGTTCGCGTGACCTTCGAACGCCCAGCGTTAGCCCGGGCGTTGCGGGTGCCGCCGCCGCCGGCCCCGGCGCTGCGGCAGAATCCCGCACCGTTGACGCCCTCCTTTGTCGAGGCGAGGCCCTTGGAGTCGGAAGACAAACCGCGCCGAAAATCGGCACGCACGGATCACCGAGGGTCCTGGCTGTCCTGGACCGTGACCGCGGGGCTTGCGGTCGGGGCGGGCATCACCGGGGGACTCGCGCTCGAACTGTCCAACCAGGCCGATGAGGTGCTCAATACCTATCCCGCTTCGAAGAGCAATCTCGAGGGCCTCCGAGGGCAACAGAGAACGATGGCCTGGGTGAGCGACGGGTTCACGATCGGGGCCCTGGTCATGGCGGGAGTCTCTCTGTACCTGAGCCTGTCCGGGGCCTCCGAGTCCGAGGCTCAAGCCGGATCGCTCTCGCGGATGGACGTGGCACGAGCCGCGCGATGAAGAGCGATGCGCCATCCCTGCTCCGTGCGGTCGTGTTGCTATTCGTTCGTGGCTGGTCCGCGTTTTACGCGCGCGGCATGCAGGAGCGAAAGCCACTGTGAGAACAGGCCCGTGCAGTGTGAACGCCAACGGTTGACGGGTGCGTGGATATCGAAGTGCCTGGGAGGACCAACGTCGGTGCGCCCGAGTGCGGCGTCACGTCGCCACTCTTCAATCAGGCGGGACGGTTCGTACTCGGGGTGCCCCAGGTGCATCACGTAGCGGTGATCGGGCGTCTGAAAGAGGCTGTATCCACTTTCATCTCCGTGCGCCAGCAATCGGACCAACCCGGCGTCCTGCGCCCGCTCCAGCGCCGAGTCGTCGATTCCGGAGTGACGACTCTGCGCGCACCAAAAGCGATCGTCGGCGCCCCCCAGCAATCCCTGCTCGGGCGCGAGGTTGCGATGCTCAAAGACACCGAACAGCTTGGACGGCAGTGTCCGTTTGTCGATCCCGAGGAGTTGAGCCAGCGCCATTCCGCCCCAACACAACCCCAGGGTGCTCGGAACCGCGTCGCGGGCGTGCGT
>PMNO01000257.1 GCA_003161835.1 Myxococcales bacterium
TTCGCCAGCAGCCGCCCGAGGTACGCCTGCTTCTGGGCCTCGCTGCCCGCCAGGATGAGCGGCATCGACGCCAGCATGTTTCCCGCGATCGTGGTGTTGATGCCCATGCATCCATACGACATCTCCTCCAGCACGAGCGCGTGCGACAAACACGACAGGCCCAGGCCCCCGTAGGCCTCGGGGATCTCGCAGTTGACGAGGCCGGTCTGCCAGGCCTTCTCGCAGATCTCGCGCGGAAAGATCGCGTCCTCGTCCAGCGCGCCGGCGACGGGAATGATTTCCTTGCGGGTGAAGTCCCGCGCGGTCTGGATCAGGGCTTGCTGCTCATCGGTGTAGTCGAAGCTGGCCATGGATCACCTCGGGGTTGGCTGAATGCTACCTTGTTTGCGGCTGCGGGTTGTGGCGACGACGCTCGTTGACGGGGTTCAGCTTCGTCCTGCGATCCCCGGAGGGCACCGCGACCCTGACACCGGCGGCCGCCGGCGCGGCGCGCGGAATCGCCAGTGTGGACTGCACCAGAGCGTCGTCGGCCGCCTGACGGGCCGGGTCGGGCAACAGCCGCGGCCAGGGATAGGGCCCGTCAAGCCACCGTGCGATCCCATGGGGGCGTGCGTCCCCCTGCGACTCCAACCGGAAGGCGCGCGTCGTGGTCCGGCCGGAGCGCAGATCCAGCATCACCAGGTCGCTGACGATCAGACGGGAATGTCCGCGCGACAGTTCGGCATAGGCGCGCAGCTCGTCGGGGCCGAGGCTGGCCGGCACCACCAGTACCACCGCGCGCTCCCGATCGGCGGGCGGCAATCCTTGCAGAACACGCAGAAGCGCGCCGCGACTGAGATCGCGATCATAGTAAAAGGCCCAATCCATTCGGGTCGGCGGGGGATTGGCGAACGATCCGTGAAAGAAGATGATGTCCCCGGGCCGCGTCGATCGATTCACCTCGCGCGCGAAGACCGATTGTCGCAAATCCGGGTTGAACGTCTTCCAACCGGGAATTCCGCCGTGGGCGCGGCTTTCGATCAAACCGGCCCAGGCGGTAGGAGCGATGACCGCCAGCGCCCCAAGCGCCAGAAATGCCGACACGGCCAGACCCACGCGACCGGCCGCTACACCGGTTTGGCGCACGCGGCGGACCATGAACGATCGCGCCCAGGCCCCGAGCTGGCTCGCCAAATCCGCGACCGCGAGCGCCGCCCAGACGTTGCCGTAGAGCTGTCGATAGGCGTGGGTGAGCACCGCCACCTTGAACACGTGGACGTACGTGATCAGCGCAAACGCAAAGGTGAGTCCGACCAGATCCACCGGGCGCCCGCGTTTTCGCGCCACGCGAACGATCGTCCACACCAGCCAGATGAACATGACCGCCAGCAACGGTCGCCCGTACAGGGTGTCGCCGTATTCCCCCATCCCCCGCAAGAAATGACTGTAAGCGACCTCGGCGGCCCGGTTGCGATACGCGGCCGCAAGATCCGACATCATCCCCGACTTCGAGACCGCCCAGACGTGGGCCGCGAGGGGAACCAGCACCACCAGCGGATGGATGAGGCCGAAGCCCAAATAGCGCCCGCGTCGTCGCAGCGCCGTCCAGGCAACGTGAGCGAAGATGGCGGGAAACGCGAAGTACGGGCTCCATTCGAACCCGCCGGCCAGCGCCTCGAAGGCCAGGGCCGCCCAGGCCCAGGACCAGCGCCCGGTCTCTAGCCACCCCAGATAGAACCAGAAGAAGGCCAGGAGGCATGCGATCGACGGGAAACCCTGATCGATGTTCACGCTGTACCAGATGTTGACCGGCACCACCGCGAACGTCAGCGCGGCCATCGCGCCGGCTGGCGGGCCGAGCTTGCGCCACGCGATCGCGGTCACCAACAAGAGCGACGCGAAGGCGGGAATCAATGCCGCCAGACGAATCGACCATTCATGCTCGCCAAAGAGCACGAACGTCAGGGTGACCAATTGGTGGGTCAGAATCGGATGGTGAATGTAGTAGCTGCCGGCCCGGGGCGGTGCGAATCCCGGTTCGTTCACCGGTAAGAGCGTGTGGTGGCGAAGCGTCCCCCGCGCCCACGTCGCGTACGACCCGCCGTGATAGCCGTAGTGTCCGTAGTAGAACGGCGATCGGATCCCGTAGAGGGCCGCCGCCCAGAACACAACGATGGCCAACAGCACGAACGCGGCGGCCAGCCGGTTGACCCCGTTTGCACGAACCTCGACGCGCCCTGCGGCGAAGGTCATGCGGGCGCACGCGCATCCACGCGGAGACGGCCGTCGTGCGCACCACCGGCCATCACAGTGTGATCAACTCCCGGCGGAGGGCGGTTCAGGAACCGACGCAGCCGCGCGCGCGGCCCGGCGCGCCTCGCGATCGGCCTGCCGGCGTTGTTCCAGCGCGACCGCGTCACGCGTGGCCTTGGCGCCCAGGATGAAGCCCAACACCAACCCCAGCACCAGGATCACCGGAATGTAGATGAAGTGCGATGAGGGCGGGACGTGCATCGACGAGGTCTCGCACGCTACCGGGGGGGCGCCGCATCCGCGCCCGTGCGCTCCAATCGCCGCCGGAGATCCCGAAGCTCGGCTTGGACGCGACCGAGTCCGCGCGCCACGACCACGAGGTACAGCAACAGCGCAACCCAGATGAACCCGTAGGCCGCCCCCACGAACGGCGTGGCGGGGAGCTGCTCGCGCGCGCCGTCCTCCACCTTCACGAACTCCTGGGCCAGGGCGGGCAACGCGTGGGCGAGGTTCACCCCAACAGTGACAACCGTCGCCAGCGCCCACCACCCCCACCTGCGGCCTCGGGTCATGTGCGCATCTCCATTTGGTCCTCTGCCAGAAGTTCCAGGTCCGCCAACATCGCCCGCGCCTGCCCGAGGCGCAGCCGGACCCACAGCATTATTCCCCAAACCAAAAAGATCAGCGCGAACGACGCCCAGAATGCGGGGCGCATTCTGGGATCCAGGGTTGGAACCACGGTGGTCTGGGGATGCACCGTGCGCCAGATGTCCACGCTCTTGTATACGAGAGGCACGTCGACCGCCGCGAACAGCGCGAGCGCGGCAGCCAATTTACGCCCCCCGGGCCCGCCGTAGCGCCGCGCCAACAGGTATCCGTTCAAGATCAGAAACAGCAGCAACGCACTGGTCAAACGCGCGTCCCATTGCCACCAAACGCCCCACGCCTTGCGCCCCCAGAGCGGTCCCGTCACCAGGGAACACGCGCCGAACACCACCCCCAGCTCTCCCGCCGCGTGGGCCAGGCGATCCCCTCCCTCGGAGCCCTTGAACAGGTAGGCGATGCTNNAAGTAGAAGATCTTCTGCACCAGGCCCATGACCGGTTCGACCGGGGCCGACAAGATCAGGATCGGCACGGTCAGGAAGCCAATCGCCGCTACGACGAGGGCGGCCAGCAGTCCAGGGCCGACAGTTCGCATGTCCACCTCTATACTAGCAGCCTCCAACAATTTCGAGTGGTGTTCCCCCATGTCCGACGACAACCCGATCCACGCGTTCCGCCAGGTTCCGCGCACTGGCGTCATCTACGTGACCACCGAGGCCGGCAAGCACGGCTACCGGCCGGGGGCCGACGACTGGTGCAACCTCGGCCAGGGCCAGCCCGAGACCGGACCGCTGCCCGGGTCGCCCGCGCGCGTCCACCAGGTGGAGATCGACGTCGACGATCAGGAATACGCGCCCATTCCCGGCATCAACGAGCTGCGCGACGCGATCGCGGGCCTCTACAACCGCCTCTATCGGCGCGGGATGAAGTCGCAATACTCCGCCGAGAACGTCAGCGTCTCCGGGGGCGGGCGCGCCTCGCTCACGCGCGCGGCAGCCAGCCTGGGTCACATCAACCTCGGCCACTTTCTACCGGACTACACGGCCTACGAAGAGCTGCTGGATATCTTCAAGGCGTTCACCGCGATCCCNNGCCCTGTTGTTGTCGAATCCGTGCAATCCCACCGGGAAGCTGGTTCAGGGGGATGAACTGTCCCGGTGGGTGGCGGTGGCGCGCGACGAGGACGCGGCCCTCATGCTGGACGAGTTCTATTCGCACTACATCTGGTCGGGGCGCCCGGGGCAGTTGCCCGTCGAGAGCGCGGCCCGCTATCTCGAGGACGTGGACCGCGATCCGGTGGTCCTCTTCGATGGGCTGACCAAGAACTGGCGCTATCCGGGCTGGCGCGTGACCTGGACGGTCGGGCCCAAGAAGGTCATCGAAGCGGTCGCCAGCGCGGGTTCATTCCTGGACGGCGGTGGCAGCAAACCGTTGCAGCGCGCCGCGATTCCGCTCTTGGAGGATGCGCACGTGATCGCCGAGACGGAGGCGATTCATCGCGCGTTTCGCGAAAAGCGGGACCGCCTGCTGTCGCGGCTGGAGCGGCTGGGGGTGCGCACCGATCGGACCCCGGACGGGACTTTCTACGTGTGGGGACGCGTGGATGGATTGCCACCGCCCCTGAACGACGGCATGGGTTTTTTCCGCGCGGCGCTGGCCAAGAAGATCATCGTCGTACCCGGGGAGTTCTTCGACGTGAATCCGGGCAAACGGCGCAGCCAGCGTTCGTCCCGGTTTCGTTCGCACGTTCGTTTTTCGTTTGGACCGTCGCAGGCGACCATCGAGACCGCCTGCGATCGCCTTTCCGAGCTGATTGGGAAAGCGGGCGGCTAGCATGGTGGACGCTGAGCTGGGCAGGCCATTGGCGGGCCGTGTGGTCGCGCTCCCCGAAACTCGGGAACTCGACCGCCTGGCTGACTTGCTGGAGCAAGAGGGCGCGCGGATCTGGCGCTGCCCGATGGTGGCGATCCTCGACGCGCCGGATCCCGCGCCGTCCCGGGCGTGGCTGCGCGAACTTGCGGAGGGCCGCATCGACGACGTGATCCTGTTGACCGGCGAGGGATTGCGGCGCCTCATGGCCACGGCCGAACGTATGGGCATCGCCCCCCAGATCGTGACGGCGCTCGGGCGGGTGCGAAAGATCACCCGGGGCCCGAAGCCGGCGCGCGCCCTCAAGGAGCTGGGGTTGGCGACCGACCACCCCGCGGCGGTGCCGACCTCGGCGGGTGTGATCGAGGAGCTGCGCGCCCTCAATCTGCAGGGCAGACGCGTGGGCGTGCAACTGTACGGCGAGGAACCGAGCGACGANNTACGCGGCCGCCAGCGATGCGGCCGAGGTGGTGCGCCTGATTGCGGACATCGCCGCCGGCCGCGTGGATGTCATCGCGTTCACCAGCGCCTCCCAGATTGAACGTCTGTTCGCGATTGCGCGCGCGAACCAGCTGGAGCCGGTGTTGCAACAGGGCTTGGCCCGTCACGTGCGCGTCGCGGTCATCGGACCGATCGCCGCCGAGACGCTGCGCCGGTACGGCGTGGAGCCGGCGATCGTTCCCGAAAAGGCCTACGTGATGAAGCGGCTCGTGTCCGCGATCGTCGCCGCCGTTTCTGCCCAGTAGCGCGGCCAGCCACGCGCGCGCCCAGGCGGCTCCTCTTGCGCGGGGGGCCACGCCGATCACGCCACCGTGGGAGGACGGCGCAGCCGAACCAACGGGGAGGCCTGCGGAGCAGCGGCGGCGTCGGCGGCGGTGGAGTCGTCGGCGGCGTCTGAACCTGCGCGCGCGGCGATCACGATGTCGTGCCGGGGGGAAAGTTGGCAGGTGGGATCGGTCACGGTGACGTCGCCGGTCAGATGATACGCCTGGCAGCGACAGCCGCCGAAGTCGACGCCGCGCTGGTCGCACGTGCGGCACGGCTGCGGCATCCAGGCCTCTCCGCGAAACCGCGTGAAGGCTGCCGAGCCGTTCCAGATGTCGCCCAGCGCCGCGGTGGTCACGTTTTCGAACGTGAGCCCCGGCAGGGTGTGGGCGGCGTGACAAGGCAGCACGCGACCGTCGGGCGCGACAATCAGGTAGCGGCGGCCCCAGCCATCCATGCAGGCGCGCGGCCGATCGGAAAAATAGTCGGGCAATACCGCCAGNNCCAGGATCTCCATCCGCCCGCCGAGCCGCGACCGCGCCGCCGCAACCGTGGACCGGGCGTCCGCGATCATCGTCGCGGTCGGCAACAGGACGGAGCGATTCGCCAGCGCCCAACCCAGATATTGCACGTGAGCCAATTCGAGACGATCGGCTTGCAGCCGTTCCGCCAGGGCTATGAGCTCCGGCAGACGGGGCAGGTTTTCCCGATGTAGGACGATGTTCAGAGTCAACGGCAAGCCGAGCTCGCGAACCCAGCCGGCCACGTTCTGCTTTTCGGCGAACGCATCCACACCGGCCATGCGCGTCGCCGCGCCCGTGTCCACGTCTTGAAAGGAAAGCTGAACGCCATCCAATCCGGCATCTCGCAGACGCGCCAGGCGATCCCGGTCGGCCGGAACACCGCTCGTGATCAGCGTCGTGTAGAGATCGCAGTCGCGNNCTGAACACGCGCGACCACGTCGCGGTATCGATCTCGGCCCCCATCGCGTCGAGCTGGACGGGATTCGAGCAATACGCGCAGCGCAGGGGGCACCGATAGGTGAGCTCGGCCACCAGCGTGTACGGGCGGGGCGTTTCCTCGGTCATGATCCGCTCACGACGATCAGACCACGATCAGCCAGCTGGGACAACAACCGCCCCACGTCGGCCGCAATCTGTTCGCGCGTCGCGTCCGGATGCGTTTCGGCCAGTCGGTCCACGATCTGCGCGAGGGTCAGCTCGGCCGTGCACAGCCTCGCCACCTCCCCCGCCGAACCCCGCAGCTCGAAACCTTGCTCAGGACGAAGCAGCAGCGTTCTTCCTGTGATGCGATCCAGCCGCAGGCGCACCCCACGCGCCAGGCGCGGCTTGCACTCTGCCCCAAGCGCGTTCACGCCCCCCGCGCTTCCGGATCCGCACCCGGGGCGGACGCGGCGCTCAGGCAATCGAGCAGATGCCACAAAATTTCGGTCTTCCGAATCAGCGCCGCGACGCACGCCTCCTGGACCTCGCGCGTGCGCGCCTCGGCCACCACGAACGCCACCGCCTCCTCCGAGTCCCGCCGCGCGCGCGGCACGCGACCTCGGAAGTAGGCCAACCCCGCGGCATCGACGAACGGGTAGTGCTGCTCCCAGGCCGCGATTCGGCGAGACATCAGATCCGGGGCGAAAAATTCCGTGAGCGACGACGCCACCGCCACGACCAAGCTGCTGTCACGGACCAGCGACACATACGCGTCGCAAGCGAATCGCACGCCCGGCAANNGCGGGATCGGTGCTCTTGGAAACGATCAACGCATCCTTGATGGGAATGCGCGTCTGGTAGTAGTAGCGGTTCAGGACCCAGCGGGCGAGATCGTCGCGCGAAAGCCGCCCGGCGTGCATCGCCACGTGAAAGGGATGGTGGTCGTGATAGCGAGCGGCGCCCTCGCCGCGCAGGCGTTCAACGAAGGCGTGGTCGTCGAGCGGCTCAGCCGGCGTTTCGACGGCGCCCGCGCCGGGAGGCACCGTCACAGCACGATCTCCATGCCGTCAAAAGCAATTTCGATCCCTGCGTCGATGGCTTCTGCGCGCTCGGGTCCGTCATGGCGGAGCAACGGGTTGGTGTTGTTGATATGAATCAGGATGCGGCGCGCGGCGGGCAGACGTGAAAGGTGGGCCAGGCCGCCCATCGGCCCCCCGACCGGCAGATGCGCCATGTCCTCAGCCCGCTTGGTGCCCACGCCGGCGGATATCAGTTCGGCGCTGGACCAGAACGTCCCGTCGAAGAACACCGCATCGACCGACGCCAGGAGGCGATCCAGGGTGGGAGTCCACGCGGCCGCGGCCGGGACGTAGGCGACCACGCGGTGGGCGCTATTGTCACGGATGAGGAGCCCGATATTGTCCTCATCGGAGGCGGGGCCGCGGCCTTCGAGGTGAACGGGCCGCTTGCCGGGCACCGCGAACGAGGTCACCTCCAGGGGGCTCTCGTCCCCGCCCAGAGTGCGCTTGGCACCGAGGGCGAGCTGCTTCCATGTGACCTGCCCGTCGAATCGCTCGAGCGTTCGGTAGAGCACATTGCCCTCGGTGAATCCGCGACGAACGGCCTCCGTAGCGTAGACCGTGATCGGGTACGACTCGCGCAGCGACAACAACCCGAGTCCGTGGTCCAAATCCCCGTTGGTCAGAACAATTCCCTCGATGGGCGAATCGCGCAGCCCGCGCGGCCACAGGGGGGGGAAACTTTCGATCTGCTCGCGAATCTCGGGCGAAGCGTTCAGCAGAAACCAGCCTCGTCCGTCGGCGCTGACCGCCACCGATTCCTGCCGCCGCGCGGTCGCCCGCAGGCTACCCGAACGCAAGCCGGTGCAGTTGGGGCAACCACAGTTCCACTGCGGAAAACCACCACCGGCGGCGGAGCCGAGAACGCGGATACGCAACGGCTGATCGCGAGGATCAGGAAGCGTGGGGAGCGGGAGACTGGGTGTCTTGTGACGCGGCGCCGACCACTGGCCCGCG
This sequence comes from Myxococcales bacterium, assembly GCA_003161835.1. Classification (GTDB taxonomy): domain Bacteria; phylum Myxococcota_A; class Polyangia; order Fen-1088; family Fen-1088; genus FEN-1088. The sequence continues at coordinate 8,451 of PMNO01000257.1, forward strand.
CGGTCCCACCGGTTCGCCGTCTCCGAAATCCGACTGATACCCGCCGATTTCGGCGTTCATTGCGATCTCGACAAAATCTGGCTGTTCCCACTTCATGTTGTTGTCTCCTTCGAGTCTTTCCGTGGAACCCGCGGGCCCGCGCCGCGGGAACCGGTCGACTTTAGCATCGGGGGGCGTCGGCGCCTATCGATTCGTGCCGGGCCCGGCCTTGCGGCCTTGGTTCTTGAGGGTCGCTACGTTAGATTACCGCACCGCTCAGGCGCCGCTGCCCCGGGAAACGACAGTCGATAGCCGTGGAAGACCAGCCAANNCGGCAAGCTCGCGGGGGCGCTCGCGTTCCTGATTGGGGTGGCGAATTGGCACTACGCTCTTAACACTTGGCTCGCCTGGAGGTATCTGTGGGTCGGAGGCCTGGCGGTCTTTTGGGCGCTGAGCTGCCTGTCCTGCGGCACCTTCCTTCTCGCCAAGCTCGGGGTTCAGCTGGAGGATCGGGCCACCGAAGCGGCCCTCGCGTTTCCGCTGGGCGTGGTGGCCTTCGAGGTAGCCATGTTCCTGCTGGGCCTGGCCGGCCTTCTGAATGTGGTGACCTTCGTGTTGCTCCCGATAGCGTTCGCGTTGCTGGGCCGGCACAAAGTGTTTGACGCCGTGCGGACGCTGCGCGCCACGATCAAGCCGCCCAGCACCTTTCTGCAGCTGGGCGTCGTGCTTTTCGGCGCGGCGGGCGTGGCCTTTCTGTATTTCCTGATCCTGTCGCCCGAGACGATTCACTGGGACGCGCGCTGGTACCACCTCCCGATCGCTCAGCAGTACGCTCTGTCGGGCGCGGTGAGGCCATCACCCGAAAGATGGTGGCTGATCGGGTATCCGCACGCGGCCAGTCTGTTGTACGCGTGGGCGTTTCTGTTGCCGCGGGCCCTGCTGTTTGATCGCCTCGAGCTGTGCCTGCACATGGAGTTCGTGGTCTTCCTGGGCACCATCGCCAGCATCCCGACGTTGGTTCGTCGGCTGGCCCCGGGCGTGACCGCGCGCGGGGCCTGGGCCGGCATCTTCCTGTTCCCGGGCATCTTCCTTTACGACAGCAACCTGTGCGGGGCGGCCGACCACATGGCCGCGCTGCTGTGCATACCGATCGCGCTCACCATCATCAGGGTCTGGCGCAAATGGGCGGTTCCGGAGGCGGTGTTGTTCGGAACCTTCATCGGAGCGGGCCTGGCCGCCAAGTATTCGGCCTGGAGCATGCTGATCTTTCCGGGGCTCTTGTTCCTGAGCCGGGCGGTGTGGTTGACGGGTGGGCGCTTCACCGCGCGCGACCGCGCGGCGTCGGTCGGCCGACCCGCCGTCCTGCCTCCTCTGCTGGCGGGCGCGGGCATGATGCTGCTCATCAGCGCGCAGCACTGGCTCAAAAACTGGATCTGGTACGGCGATCCTCTTTTCCCGATGCTCCACGACCGGTTTCACATCAAGCCCTGGTCGCCCGAGGCATCCGCCAGCTACCGTCTGTTCGCCAGTTTCGCCTCTCCCGTGCCCTTGAATCTCGACAGCGTTCGCAACGCGNNGTCCGCGCCGGTGCGCGTTTGTGGCTGGCCTACCTGGGCGCGATGGTGTCGATCATCGCCTGGTACCTGACCGTGCACCAGGATCGCTACCTGCAGGCGTGGCTGCCGGTCATGGTGGCCTGCACCGTGGCCACCCTGTCACTGGTTTGGAACCGGCGGCGGCCCGCGATGCGCGCACTGGTCGCCGGGCTGGTGGGTTTCCAGATCATCTGGGGCGCGGATATCCCTTTTTTCCCGACCCACAACTTGATTCACGATTCGCCGATCCGGCTGCTTACGAATTTTTTGGCCTCGGGATTTCTTCGGACACCCGACCGTCTGCGTCTGTACGGCGACGAAGGACTCGTCGCGGAACGCCTTCCGCGCGACGCGAATCTGCTGGTGCACGAAACCAACATGCACATTGGCTACGACGCGCGTTCGGTCAACGACCAATGGCAAAGCCGCCTGAGCTACGCCACTCTCGCGTCACCGGCCGAGATCTACCGCGAGCTCGCCGACCTGAAGATCACGCATGTCACCTGGGAAGCGAAACTGTCAGGGTGGAATTCGCTCGGCAACGATCTGGCCTTCATGGGCTTCGCCTTGAACTACACCCTCGAGCCCCAGGTGATGGGCCAGCTGACCCTGGCGCGCTTTCCGCCTTCGTCGCCCCCTGCCCCGTTCAATGACCGCGTCGCCATGCTGGGGTGCGGAACCCCCTACGCGACCGGATTTTACAAGATCGGGAACATGATCATGCCCGAACCGGGGCAGCCCTGGGCAGCCCCGGAAGCGCCGATCCCGGATGCACAGGTCGCGGTGCGCGATGCCGGGTTCATGGTCGTCGATCCCGGCTGTACGCCTGTGTTGCCCCCCGAGGTCCAGACCCTGTTCCACCCGCCGATTTCCCTGGTGCGCGGTCCGCTGCAGCTTTACATCCGTCGGCTTTGAGGCGCCTGCGGGAGCCCCCCTCGGGTGCCGCCCTCAACCGAGCAGATCGGCGGGGGTATTGATGTTCGTGAAGGTCGCGAGCGTGGGATCCATCCGCCGCAGGTCAGGCTCGCCGATCCAGATCAAGGGGGCACCGGCGGCTTCGCGCGCGATGTGTTCGACCTGGTCCAGGAAGACGTGCATGGCGCGCGTTCCGGCGTCCAGCTGAGCGGCGACCAGCGGCGCCAGCGTCCGGTGGTAGCGGGCGCACAGAGGCTGGGGCCCCGTGACCAGGCGCGGGACCACCGCCGCGGCATCGNNACCAAGGCCTCGAACTCGGGCGGCAACCAGGCCAGGGCTGCATCCAGGCCCGCCAGGGGACCGAGGCCCGGACCCCGGCGATCGAGGATCACGTCAATTCCCAGGCCGGTTCCCGGGTCCTGGCGTTCAACGAAAGGCGATCGGTCGGCCGCCACGACAACCACCGCATCGAACGACGCACGCAAGACCGCGAGCTGTCGTTCGATGATCGGCCGGCCATCGACAACCAGAAACGGTTTGACGGCTCCCCCCATACGCAGGCCTTGACCCCCGGCCAGGATCGCGGCCGCGACCATGAGCCGCTATCCAACCGAGGCCAGGGCCGCCGTGACGATCTCTTGCGCCTCGGCCTGGATCTGCGTGAGATGATCGCGACCCCGAAAACTCTCTGCGTAAATCTTGTAGGTGTCCTCGGTGCCGGAGGGGCGCGCGGCGAACCACCCGTTTTCCGTCACGACCTTCAAGCCGCCCAGCGGCGCGTTGCCCTCCGGGGCGGCCGTCAAGGTCGCGCGGATCGGTTCGCCGGCCAGCGTCGATGCGGCGACGGCTGCGGGCGACAGAGCCTTCAAGGCGCTCTTCTGCGCGGGCGTTGCCGGGGCGTCGATGCGTTCGTAAACCGGATCGCCCAGCGCGGCCGTGAGCTCGCGGTACACGGCGCCCGGATCCCGACCCAGACGCGCGGTGATTTCCGCCGCCAGCAAGTTCAGCAGCAGGCCGTCTTTGTCCGTGGTCCAGACGCCGCCGTCCTGGCGCAAGAACGAGCCGCCCGCGCTCTCCTCGCCACCAAACCCGTAGCTGCCATCCAGCAAGCCACCCACGAAGTACTTGAAGCCGACCGGTACCTCGGCCAACCGCCGTCCCAGGCGGGCGGCCACGCGGTCGATGAGGCTGCTGGACACCAGGGTCTTGCCCACCGCCGCGTCCGGGCGCCAGCCGGGCCGGTGCCGAAACAGATAGTCGATCGCCACCGAGAGGTAGTGGTTCGGATTCATGAGGCCGGCCGTCGGCGTAACGATCCCGTGTCGGTCGGCGTCGGCGTCGTTGCCAAAAGCGATCGAGAACCGATCCTTGAGCCCGATCAATCCGGCCATCGCATACGGAGAAGAACAATCCATGCGAATCTTGCCGTCCTTATCCACGCACATGAATCCGAACGTGGGATCGACAACGTCGTTGACCACCTCCAGCGCCAGGCCGTAGCGATCGGCAATGGGCGCCCAGTAGCCGATACCCGCGCCGCCCATCGGATCGACGCCAATCTTCAAGCCGGCGCCCCGTATGGCGTCCATGTCGATCGCCCGCGCGAGATCCTGAACATACGGCGTGATGAAGTCGTGCCGTCGGACGCAGGCGGCGACGCGGGCGCGGGCGAAAGGAATGCGACGCACCTCGCGATTGCCCCCGCGCATCAGCTCATTGGCCGTGCGTTCCACCCAGGAGGTGACATCGGTGTCGGCGGGGCCGCCGTTGGGTGGGTTGTACTTGAACCCTCCGTCCGCGGGCGGGTTGTGCGACGGAGTGATGACGATGCCGTCCGCACGGCCGGCCGATCCACCTTCCGCGCGTCGCCCGGCGTGGGCACCGTTGTGCTTCAGGATCGCGTGCGAGATCCCGGGCGTCGGGGTAAAGCCGGGATCGCCACCGCTGCGGCCGGCATCGATGCGNNGGTCCATCGATGCCCGCGCCCCGGCGATACAGGACGATCGCTTGCGTCACCGCCAAGATGTGGGCCTCGTTGAACGCGTTGTTCAACGACGAGCCCCGGTGGCCGGAGGTCCCGAAGGCCACCCGCTGGGCCGGGATCTGGGGATCGGGGTCGTTCACGTAGTACGCGCTCACCAACTTCGGAACATCGACCAGGATCGAACGCGGCGCCGGTTTCCCGGCCAGGGGAGAAATGGGCGACGTGGGCGCGGGTGACGAAATCGGATTGGGTTGCAAGAGACGATGACCTCCAGATGAAGCCGAGCGTATCACCGCTTGACGCACCCAGGGCGCCTGGGTCTTCCGGGGGGGCGCCCGCCCCGCGGCCGCGGATTGGCGGTCACAAGGGGACGCGAGCCGCGACCGGCCAGATCTGGCCGCAGGGGCTCGTGGCCGCCGATGGGTGCGCGTAGGTTTCGAGGGTTGGGTTCGAACCCCCGCGCCCACCGCCCATCTGTTCGGCCCGCAGCGCGGACGTCCCCGGATCGGCGATCAACAGCAGAACCGCCGAGTGGCCTGCTGGACCCGGGACCGCCGCGGCCCCGAACAACAAGACCTTCTGCTCCACCACCAGCGGCGGAGGCATGAACTGTCGCACGTCGGCGCAGTCGGCGGCGAAGGACCAGACGTGTCGTCCCAGTGCCGTCACGCCGCCTTGCGCGGCCAGGCGCGCGGCGGTTTGCAGGGACTGATCGCCGCGCGCGACGACGGTGGCTGCCCGGAGCGCGGCCACCGCCAAATCGGGGACCCAGTCGCCAGGGGGCAGTCCGCGCGCCGCCCGCGCCGCCGTGACCCGGTCGACGAGCGCGCGCGTGGGCGGATCCGGAAGGGACGCCGGCCCGGGGGTCTTCGTTTCAAAGCGACCGCCGATGCAACCGGCGGCGGCGAGCGTGGTGGCCACCAGGAGCAGCCCAGCCACGGGCGCGCACCGTGGTCCGCCGGTCATCGTTCCGCCGATCCGGCGCGGGGTTGCCGATTCCGCAGAGTCGCAATCAGCCTGCGGGCCAAGGCCGCCATCAGGACGCCCAGCGCGACCGCGGATTGCGTCGCGCCGACCGGCAACTCGGCGCGGAACGAGACAGCGTAGCCCCCTGCCCCAGCCAGGGCGCCGATTCCCGTGGCCAGTGCGAATGCGACCGTCAAATTGCTCGTCACCGCCAGCGCCGCCATCGCCGGCAGGACGCTGAACGCGAACACCGGCAGCGCCCCCAACGCCCGGGTACACAGCGCGACCGCGATCCCGATCGCCAGGAACACGAACAGATTCAGGCCGCGCACGGGCAGGCCCTGCACCCGGGCGCCGATCGGATCGAAGGCCACGAAGATCAAGGGCCGCCACAACAAGGCATGAATCCCCAACACCACGACCGTCGCCAGCGCCACCAGGACCAGATCGGATCGTTCGACGACCACCGCGCTGCCGAACAAGATCGCCGCCAGATCATGCGATTCCTGGGTGATCCGATCCCCGATGATGACCGCGCCCGACGCACCAGCGAGAAACACGACCCCCAGCACGCTCTCCCGCGTCAGGTGCAGCTTCACGGGATTGGCGATGAACGCGAGCGTCGCCAGGAGGGACGCGCCCAGCGCCCAGATCACCGGCTCGAACAGGAGCGGAACGATGTGGGCGCTGGGATCCGCGGCATGGCGGGCCGCGTGTCCCACGGGNNATCGCCGACGACGCGAAGACCATTCGCCGCAAAACGATCTGTACGCCCAGGAAACCGAGCAGCGCGCCGGCCAGGGTGCCGGTCACGACCGCGTCCCGAAAAATGGACCAGTTGGCGAAAAATTCGGCGAACGTCGCTCCGTTGTTCATCAGACGCGCTTGTGCCCCGCGGGCACTGGCCCGTACAACCTTTGCAGCGCTGGCGTTTTCAAGATCTCCTGCGGCGGGCCTGAAACCGCCACGCCGTGATCGCGATCCAGAAACATCACCTGATCGGCGCGCTCCAGCCCGTCCTCCAGCATGTGCGTGATCATCACGACGGTCGCGCCGCGACGCTCCGCCAGCCCGCCCACCAGCTCCAGGATCTCGCGCTCGGACGTGACGTCCAGCGCCGCGGTCGGCTCGTCGAGCACGTACAGATTCGCCCGGGCGGCCAGCGCACGCGCCAACAGGACCCGTTGCCGCTGTCCGCCCGACAGGTCACGCAGCAACCTCGGTCCCAGATCGGACGCCCGCACCTCCGTCAA
>PMNO01000549.1:0-8260 GCA_003161835.1 Myxococcales bacterium
GCATCAACGATCCAATCGACGAACTGAACTTCGGATAGACCGTCTTGTCCCGTTCGAGGCCCGTCAGGTTGTTGATGGGCAGCAGGCTGTTGAAGAAGTAGGCGACGACCGAATGCGACCGGGGATCGTCCAGCATCTTCGTGGCCTGCGCCAATACGCCGGCGTTCGTCACCAGCGAGCCCGCGCCCGTGGCCGCAGCGATCGTAGTCAACGGGGCGTCGGGCGCAGTTCCCCAAAATAGATAGGACAGACGCGTCGCCATCTCGGGCGCCGTGGGGCGCTTGAGTGAGGGCTGGGCTGGATCCGGCGCGCCGAACTCAACGCGATACAGGAAGTCGGGTGCCTGCAGGACGCCTTCCAGAATTGCCGCGATGCCCGAAGCAAAGGTGTTGTTGGTCCTGATCAGCTTGTAGAGCGCGAGGAACTCGTCGCTTTCGGCTGTGGTGATCGCGCGTCGGTAGAGCTTTGGAACGACGGCCGCTATGATTGCCTTGGCGCACGTATCCTCGGTGGCGGTCACCGTTGTCGCGGTGATGGTGCTGCCGCAAGCAGCCAGTTTTCCCAGGGCCGCGGGCGTAGCGGTGGCGCGCTGGGCGATACCCTCCGCGACGGTGCCATATTTTTCCGCCAGGAGGCTGGCCACGGATTGCGAATCCGCGTTGTTGCCGAAGATCGCCGTTCCAGCGGCGAGTGTTTCCGAAGGCAGCGCGCTCGCAGGGGCGGTCGTATCGCCCAACAAATCACGCACGGTATTTCCGTATTCGATGTGCGTGAGACGACGAACGGGCGCCCTTCCTGGGCTGATGGTCGACGCGTTACACGCGACCGCCGCTCCGCCGGTCCCGGGATTGACTCCCGATCCGCCGGTCCCGGGGTTCACACCCGACCCGCCGGTCCCGGGATTGACTCCCGATCCGCCGGTCCCGGGATTGACTCCCGATCCGCCATTACCCACACCTGCTCCGCCGGACGCGGTCGCGGTCCCCCCGGATCCCGACGCCGGACTCGAGGAGCCGATCTGAGGCGAACAGGCAGCAGCACCGACGACGATGACGCCCAGCGCTGANNACGACACTAACAGCGTTTGCGCGGATACGAGGTTGATGTACTCCGAGGTGACATCGCTAAGACAAGGCGCAACCTACCTGACGGTGGACTAATTTTCGGATTTTGACATAGCCCTCAACAGAGGTCCAGAGGCATTTGATCGAAGTCTTAACAAATGTCGCGAGTTGCTGGAAAATACCCGTCCTTCCCGGCCGGCGTCCCGCGGACACGCCTCTGGATCGTTCAAAAATAATCTATAAATGATAGATATTTATCTAAAAATACGGGCCGGTTCCCGGGGCTGGTGATTCGCGTCACATCAGTTTCCGGAGCGCATCGAGCAACGCCGTATTTTGGTCCGGAGTGCCGACCGTGACGCGGACCGCTTGGTTTAGTTCTGGCGTATCCCAGTAGCGCACCAAGATTCTCGCATCACGCAGCGCGTGGTAGATCTCGAGAGCCCGCCGGCCGACTTGACAAAGGAGGAAATTTCCAACGGCATCGGGCCAGCTCCAGCCCAGCGCCGTAAGTTCACTCTCCAGGCGCGCCCTTTCGGCCAGGGTTCGCGCAATCACCTGGGCGTGATGCGCGCGATCCTGGAGTGCCGCGCCACCCAAGGCCTGGGTGATCACGTTGACGTTGTAGCTGTCCTTGACCTTGTTCATCTCGGCGACCAGGGGCTCCGCGGCGAATAGGAGCCCCAGCCGGGCGCCGGCCAGGCTGTAACTCTTGGAGAATGAGCGCAAGACGATGACATTGGGGTGCGCATCCAGGTGCGGGAGCATGCTGGCAGCGGGATCCGTGCCCAGGGCGAAATCCACATAGGCCTCATCCACCACCAGGACGCCGTCGAGATCGTCCGCAATCCGGCGGAGTTGCGAGACGGGGGTGAGGGTGGACGATGGGTTGTTGGGATTGGCGACCAAGGTCAGACGCGCACCGGTATGCGCCAGCTGGTCCGGCAGATCCCAGCGCCTCGCCGACCGTCGGTAATCGACGTGAAGGACCTTCGCTCCCTGAATGCCGGCCAATGTGTCGTAAAGACCGTAGGATGGCCACGGACAGCCGACGCTGTCCCCGTGCCCAAGAAAAGTCCGATAGACAATCGTGAGACAGTCGTCCGAGCCGTTGCCCGCGATGATCTGTTCCGGCCTCACCCCATAGGTAGCCGCGGCGATCTCGCGCAAGTGGCGGCTCGTCGGGTCGGGATACAGCCGCAAGGATTCGTCCGCGATTTTCGCCAAGGCCTCCCGGACGTGCGGAGACGGCGGATACGCGCACTCGTTGGTATTGAGCTTGACGAATCCGGGTTGCTGTTCGCCGGTTGAGTAGGCGGCGAGGCTCCGTACGTCGCCGCGGACGTAGTCGCTCACGCTGCGAAGTCGTTGGGGGACAGACGTTTTCGGGTCGCGCGGGTCGCTCATGGTCGAGTTCGCCAGACTAGCATTGATGTGGGGTATGCTGGCTCTTCGGCCGAGGCGACCAACTGACTCATGGCGCGGATCCTGATCATCGACGACAACGAGACCATGCGCGAAGGTCTTGCGGCCACCGTGCGTCGCATGGGACACGAGGCGATCGTGGCGGCGGGCGGCGCCGAGGGCCTCGGCCACATGAAGCGTCGGGGTGCCGATTTCGTCATCACCGACTTGAAGATGGAGGGGATCGGGGGGCTCGAGGTGGTGAAGGCCATTCAGGAGATCGATCCGGCCTGCCCCACAATGATCGTCACGGCGTTCGGCACGGTGGAGACGGCCGTGGAAGCCATGCGCCTGGGGGCGTATGACTTTCTGCAAAAACCTTTCTCTCCCGAAGTCGTGCGGCTGAAGGTCGAGCGCGCGCTGGAATTGGGTCGCGAGCGCCGGGCGCGCGAACGGGCCGAAGCGGATGCGGCGGCTTTGCGCGCGGATGCGGCCGCTCCGTACTCGTTTGGCGAAATCATCGGCGAAACACCCGCCATGCGGGCGGTCTTTCAAACCATCGAGCGGGTGGCCCCCACCGATGCGTCGGTCTACATTCACGGCGAGTCGGGAACCGGCAAGGAATTGGTGGCGCGTGCGATCCACGAACGTTCCAAGCGGGCCGGGGGCCCGTTCGTGAAGGTGGCCTGTGGTGCGCTGACGGAAACGTTGCTTGAATCGGAGCTGTTCGGACACGAACGAGGAGCGTTCACGGGGGCCATCAAACGCAAGCTGGGGCGTTTCGAGCTGGCCGACAAGGGCACGTTGTTTCTGGACGAGATCGGAGACGTTTCACCTGCGGTGCAGGTGAAGCTGTTGCGCGTCTTGCAGGAACGGGAGTTCGAGAGGGTGGGCGGGGAGGAGACCGTCACCGTGGACGTCCGCGTCGTTTCCGCTACNNTTTTACCGACTGCACGTGGTCCCGGTCGAGGTTCCCCCGCTCCGGGAGCGTCGCGAGGACATCCCGCGCTTGTGCGCGCACTTCATCGCCAAATTGGGTCCGCGCACAAACCCGGTGGTGCGAGGATTCGAGGACGCCGCGCTGGCGCGGTTGTCCAACTACGGCTGGCCCGGGAATGTTCGCGAACTCGAAAATATCGTGGAGCAGAGCCTGGTGTTCGCCGAGGGTGAACGCATCAACGTGCGCGCCTTGCCCGCCTTTTTGAAAGGCCCGACCTCCGAGAATGCTTTGGCGCTGCCTGCCGGGAATATGTCGCTCACGGAGATTCTGGAGGATCTGGAGCGCCAGCTGATTGAAAAGGCTTACGACAAGGCGGCGGGCGTGAAGACGGAATGCGCGCGCCTGCTGGGCGTCAAGACCAGCGCCCTGTACTACAAGCTGGAAAAGTATGGAATCGGCGCCGTGGCCATTCGTGGCGCGGGCGACGGAACGGATCCCGACCACGCGGCCGCGGCGCACCAAGTCGAACCGATGCTCGGCGATGGCCCGTCGGCCTCACCCGACACCGACAGAAGCGAGGGTGGCGGTGGCGGTGGCAAGCCCTCGGGTTGACCGGCGTCGCGCCCCCGGATCCTCGGCGCCGGCCAAGGGATCCGTCGCGGTCGGTTTGTTTTGCGTCCTGCTGTCTTTCATCCTCATCACGTGCGCGGAGTCCTCCGCCGAGTTGCGGGAGGGACGTTTGGGGACCGCCGAGGAAGGAATGGCTACCTACTACGCGCGGCGCCTGGCCGGCCACAGAACCGCGAATGGTGAGCGCTACGATCCAGCCGGTTTCACGGCCGCCCATCCGGTCCTGCCCTTCGGGACGCGCGTGCGCGTGACGCGCATGGAACATGGTTCCCGATCGGTCGTCGTGCGCATCAACGATAGGTGCGCGGGCGGCAAGAAGATCATTGATTTGTCGGAGGCGGCGGCGCGTCGGCTGGGAATGATGACGGCGGGAATCGTCCGGGTCCGGATCGAGGTGGTTTCAGGACACGCGAACTAAGGCTATCCTCAACCATGGCCAAATTTCGCGGGACCCTGCGCCGGAGCGACCTCGAGGGTGGGCATTGGCAACTCGTCACCGATGGCGGNNTGGCCTGAGCGCAAGCTGGCCTGATCGCTCGGGGCGCGGATTCTGGCTCCGGCTATTTTCGCCTGGTCACGAGTCCGAACAAGATCCAGGTCCAGCCCGCTATCAGCGCCAACCCGCCGAGTGGCGTCACCGCGCCCCAGAGGCGTACCCCGGTGATGGCGAGGGCGTAGAGGCTGCCCGAGAAAACGATGACCCCGCCGCCAAACAACACCCCGACCAGGCGGGGCCGACGTAAACGATCGCAGATGCCGGCGACCGCGATCAAAGCGACCGCGTGGAACATCTGATACAGGACGCCGGTTCGATAGATCTCCAGCATTTCCCCGGAGATCCGGGAACGCAGCGCGTGCGCCCCGAACGCCCCCAGCAACACCCCNNTGCTCAGGGGTGGGCGGGTTTACGATTGAGGCGGGCATGTCGGGGTCGATGGCGGCGTCTGGATTTCGCAATGCCGCGGGTCACCGGTCTTCGCGGCCCAGCCCCAACGCCCGCATCTTCTTGTGAAGATTGGTCCGCTCGATGCCGAGCAGGCCCGCGGTGCGCGAGATGTTCCAGCTGTTCTCATCCAACTTGACGCGGATGTACTCGCGCTCGACGTGATCCCGCAATTCACGGAGCGGCAAGGCACGCGCCTCGGGTGGCAGTTCGATGCGCGGCAGTCCTGTCGTCGGCGAGCCGACCTGCGCGGCTTGGGTACGGCGGCTTCGTTCCACCTCGGCCAAGATCTCCTCGGGTAGGTCGCCCATTCCGATGCTGTCCTCCGAAAGGATGACCAGACGCTCGATGACATTGCGCAGCTCCCGTACGTTGCCCGGCCACGGGTAGGCGGCCAGCATGGCCACGGCCTCGGTGGAAATGGATTTTGCGCGCATCCCGTTTTCCCGGGACGTGGCCTCGACGAAGGCGGCGCAGAGCAGCGGGATGTCGTCCGCGCGATCCCGCAGCGGCGGCGCCCGCAAGGGCACTACGGCCAGCCGAAAATAGAGATCTTCGCGAAATTGACCGGCCGTCACGGCGGCCTGCAGGTCACGGTTCGTCGCGGCCACGACGCGCACGTCCACCTTCAGGGTTTGCTCGCCACCGACGCGCGTGAACTCGCCGGATTGCAGGACACGCAGGACCTTGGCTTGGGCGGAGAGGATCATGTCGCCGATCTCGTCGAGAAAGATCGTGCCGCCGTCGGCCATTTCAAACAGGCCCCGGCGGCGCGCGACCGCGCCCGTGAAGGCACCCCTTTCGTGGCCAAACAGTTCCGATTCGATGAGCTCGGGCGGAATCGCCGCGCAGTTCACCTTGACGAACGGACGATCGCGGAGTGGGCTTTCGCGATGGACCGCACGTGCGATGAGTTCCTTGCCGGTTCCGGATTCGCCAGTGATGAGAACGCGGGCGCGGGTAGCCGCGACCTTCGCGATCTGGGAGCACAGCGCCTGCATGGGTGCGCTCCTTCCCAGCATCTCGAATCGTTCATCCGCCAGGGCGCGCAGCCCGGCGACCTCGTTTGCCATGGCACGCCGCTCGAGCGCGTTGCGAATCGTCACCAGCAGACGTTCCCGGTCGAGCGGCTTTTCCAGCAAGTCGTACGCTCCGGACTTCACGGCCCGCACGGCGTCAGCGAGAGTGGCGTGCCCCGAGATCATGACCACGGTGGGAATTGGAGCCTGCTGGCGGGCCGCGGTTGATGCCGACCCAACGCCAGTCGTCCCAGGCGTCTCCGTCGTTGTCGCTGCCGCAACGGAGTTCGCGCCACCCTTCGCGGAGGGCTCGCGCAATCGCTCCAGCGTCTCGAGGCCCGAGATCCCGGGGAGCTGAACGTCCAGCAGCATCACGTCGGCGCCAATATCGGGCAAGCGCGCCAGTGCCTCCTCGCCGCTCGACGCCTCCTCCACGCCAAAGCCCTCTCCCTCCAACACCAGTCGCACGGTGCGGCGGATATTCTTTTCGTCGTCGACGATCAGAATCGTCGACGGCATCGTTCCACGCCTGAGCCCTTGCTGTCCGTGCCGATCTGGCGGGGGCTTCCCCGGAGGGTCATTCCCGCAATATACCCCGGTCTGCCGCCTCCCGGGGCACCGGGCTGTGTTTCGCGTCGAGGGACAGGCAGGCGATATGGTCGCCAGCCGCCACCGCCAGTCGGACGCGATCGGTGGCGGAAATCCGGATCTGGTCACCGTCGAGCGCCGCGCGGGTGGCCACGGCGCGAAATCGGGGCGTCTCCAGGTCGTCCGCGGTCCCGGTCGCCGGGGCCTCGGCTGCCAGCAAGAAGCCCGTGGTCTCTGCGCCCGCGAGGAATTCACCGGCGACCCGCACGCGTTGGGTCCCCCGCACGAGGCTCACGTCGTCGATGGTCGCTCGAAAATGGGGCCCCCCGTCGAAGGGGTCGATCCGGTGGGCGTAGGCAAATCCGATCCGGCGCAACATAGCCTCCACCCCCTTGGTGCCGGGACCGACCTGACCGATAACCTCCTGCACCTCCCGGGGCAACAGGGTGGCGTAGATGGGTTCCTCGGGAAAAAGCGTGCGGATGAATTCCTTGTTCTCGTGCGACAGCCGATCCGCCTCTTGATACGACAGGCCCGTGAACCGACGCCCCAAGGCCTCCCACAGGCGGCTGGTGCCGTCGGGTTCCAGCGGCGGCATCAGTTCCGACAGCACCTCGTCCCGGAACCACGATCGATGCAGCGCCAGGTACATGAACCTCACCGCGAACAAGAATCCCCCCAGCCGCTCGGGGTGGCCACGCAACGCGGGTATCAGCGCCAGGCCCCCAATTTCGGTCAACCCCTTGTAGTTGTACCCGATTCTCAAGATGCGGTGAACAAAGTGCAGATCCAGCGTTTGGCTGTACCGTTCCTCTTCCATCACGTCGAAGTAAACGTGCGGCGCCCGGCGCGATCCATGCTGCGCGAAGATGATCGAACACCCGACCACCCGGTCGGCGTCGGTGTCGGTCAACACAAACACAAACCGCCGGTCCGAGACGTCGCGGCGAGCCGCGAACGATTCCTGGGAGGCGGTGATGAGGGCCCGCAATCTTTCGCGATCGGCGGGCAGGTTCACGGAGTCGAGGTGGGCAGCCACCGCCTGCAGATCGTCGAGATCAGCTGGGCAAACATCGCGGATCAGGAACAAGGTGGCGCTCTCAACGCGGCCCGGGTGCCAGGAACGACCTCCCGCGGGGCCCGAGCGCGGCCAGCAGATTGTCTAGCACCGCGCCGGCCACGGTGCCGATGCCAGTCTGGGCCAGCGGGCGCCTTGGCAGAAATACCGCATAGTCGCGTAGGACGATCGGATCGCGGCCGTCGCGTGCGGCGACGCGGTTTTCACGTGCGATCCAGTCCAGGAGCGGCCCAAGGGCGAACACCGACGCGGGATGCGTGTCATGAAGCAACAAAATTCCACGCCCCTTCAGGCGGGACAGCCGGCCTTCCAGGTAGGTCAGAATGTCGTCGCTGGTCGGATTTCTCCAGTCCTGCGGATCCAGGTTCCACCCCACGGACACCAGCTCTCGGGCCCTTAGTTCGGCTTCCAGCGTACGGCAACGGGCGCCATAGGGCGCGCGAAACAGGAGCGGGCGAACCCCGGTGGCTTGCATGATCACCTCGGCGTTCTCATCGATTTCCGCGGCGGCTTCGTCGGGGGCCTGGCACAGGTTCCTGTGCGTCATGGTGTGGTTGGCCACCATGTGGCCGTGGGCGGCGATCCGCCCCAGCA
>PMNO01000549.1:8284-15137 GCA_003161835.1 Myxococcales bacterium
GGGCGAATCAATCGCTAGCGGCGTCGGGGAGGGCGGCACACTCGGCAGTCCCGAAAAACCCGAAAACCGGCTGTCGTTGGAATACCGTGTACGTCCGGCGGGTGGGGCCGAACGAGCCCCCGAACCAGGGTCCAGACCGGCCCGCACCGGTGGCACCATCACCAGCGCCCCGGCGAAGACGGTCGCGGCGAGACGGCAGAACATCACGCCTCGAGTGTAACCGAATCAACGGCAGCCGAAAACGTGGGTGCCCATCGGTCAACCATTTCGATCACCTATTCGGCGGAACCGTCGTTCCGATTGAGTCGGGGGGCCTGGCGGCTGTTACACGCCGTCGGGCGGACCCGCGTCCGGCGAGCTTCCCGAGCCGCCGTCGGGGGACGCGATGGCGGCATCGCTACCGGCCGGTTCCGCCGCGCCGAGCGGGTGCAGATACAGGCCGTCACTCAAAGAATCCGCGCTGACCGTGAACAGGACGACCCCCGGCGCGGGAGTCAGGGGCACATAGTTGTTCACGCGGGTTTGCAAGAGGACCGAGGGTCCGTCGCCCAGAGTCTCTCCGGCGTTCACTTTCCGGATGCGCAGCGTTCCCTCGACGCCGTCAAACTCATCTTCAATGAGAACGCTGTCGTCCCCGGCTATTCCATAACTACCGATGTTGGTGGCCACGGCCACCGTGGTGCAATCGGAAAGGCGGGTGAACGATTCGCGCACGATGAAGGGGTCGCTCACGGAGGCCGTATCCAGGTTCGTGATCTGGGCCCACACCACGCCACCGCCGCCGGGGAGGAAAAATAGGGACCTCTGACCGTTGGCCTGGGTGGTCAGCGAACAAGCGGCCCCTGTTCCATCCAGCTTCTTCACGTAGAGGTCAACNNGGATCCGGGATGCCTTTCAAATCCCCGTGCGCCATAGACACCATCGCACGCGCCACGATGGCGCCCGAGCGCGCCACCGTGAATTCGCCCACGCTCGGAAGCAAAGTGGTGGCCGCGCTGCCGTCCGCAAAGGGAGCGGTTTGCAATATTCCAGAACGCATGCCGGCGATGTCGTAGTTGAACTTACTGAGCCAGTACCAGTGCGTGCCATCGGGCGAGAAGCTCCACCGGGAGACATCGGTGGCCACGGTGACCCGCGTGCGGTCGTCGCCGACCTTCTGGGTCTTCAGGATCTCCACCCCGCCCTGGGTCGCGGCGCTCGACCAGGCGACATATTCGCCATCGGGGGAGAACCCCACCCGGAAATGCTGCTGGCTCGCTTGGAGCGAGCCATCATTCGAGATCACGGTATCGACTCTGGTCAAGGGGGGATCGGTTGCCGCATCCAGCTTGCCCACCATCAGGTCGTTCTGGGTGAGCCCGTCTATCGGTTGGGGGTCCAAGGTCTTCTGGCACAGGACGCTTGTTCCCTTCACGCTCGGGACACAGTCGTGAACGCTGCCCGTGCCGTCCGCCACCAAGACGCGTCCGTTGGCCATGCCCGGGCGCCAGCCGTATCCGGCTCCGGTGCTGTCGAAATAGATCAGGGTGTCGCCCTGGAATCCCGCGGCGTGAGGAAAGGGAGTCGATGGTTCCTCGAAAAATCCCCCGGTCAACTTCAGGCAGTTTGGGTCGACGATCCCTCCCGCGCAGGAAATCGCCACGCCGGCGGCGGCGCGAGATACGTTGATCACGAAAAGATCGATCCGACCCAGGCTACTGGTCGACGGACTGATGAACGCGCACCAGCGATCAGCCGTCGTCCCGAGCTCGTTGGTGCAGGCCGGGCCGTGGCCGAGCATCTGGGCCGGCCCCTTGAACAACAGAACGTTGCCTTCACCCGACATCGGCGCGGGCAAGGTCACTCCCGTGCCCCCGGTTCCCATAGGCCCGTTGGCGCCGCCATCGATGACCTTAGGGGCTGGATACGTGTTAGTCGTCACCGAAGTTGAGCTACACCCGACGCCCACAGCTACGGAAAGTGCGAATACCAAGCCGCGAAAAGTCAGGTTCATGCGGGCGCCTCCGATCGAAAGGTTGGACTGAATTGAAGTCGAATCGCAAGGCCGGTTGTCCGCGGACGCCGTCGCGCCGCAGACGTCGGCGACGTGGCGGCTAGAAGGGAATATCGTCGTCGGACGGCGGCATGCCGGCCGGTTCGGACTCGTCCGCGGAGGGCGCATCGCCATAGCCCCGTCCACCCGCCGCATCCGGGCCGCCGCCGCGCCGCACGCCGCCCGCGCCGGATTCGCCCGCCGCCGCGCCACCTCCTCCGAGAAAGACGACGCGGTCCGCGACGACGTCGGTCGCGTAGTGTTTCTGACCGTCCTTGTCGTACGTTCGGGTTTGCAGACGGCCTTCAATATATACGGACCGGCCCTTGGCCAAATACTTGGCGCAATTTTGCGCCGAGTCTCCCCACACCGTCACGCGGTGCCACTCCGTTTTTTCCTGCCGCTGTCCACTCTTGTCCTTGTAGACTTCGGTAGTCGCGATGCGCAGATTGCACAGGGCGCGATTGCTGGGCGTGTATTTCAGCTCGGGATCCGCACCCAGATTTCCGACCAGAATGACCTTGTTGACGCTTCCCATGTCTGTCTCTCCTTGGGCCTTTTACCATGTGCGCGGCGCGAAGTGCGTCGCGGTTGACTATCGGGCGCGGCGAACGGGGGTTTCGTTGCCGGTGTCCGCCGGTGGGGGCTGCCCCGCGCGACGTGGGCTGCGGGGGGGCCGGACGCTTCTTCGGGTGCTCGCCGCCCTCGGCCTCTTTTTTTGCCGGATGCTGGTTTCCTCGAACGTCGCCCAAGCGGCGGTCGTGGGCGTCCGGGGCCCTACCGGACAGGCGGCGGGTTCGCTCGCGCGCGGCGTGGCCGCCTTTCGCGCCGGTGCGTACTCCGAGGCGGAAAAGGCGCTGCGGGGGAGCGCTGCCAAGGGCAACGACTGGGCGCTGTACCTTCACGCCGAAAGTGCATTTTATAGCGGGGCGGTCGCTGCGGCGCGCGAGGATTTCGAAAAACTGGCGAAGGGCGCAAGCGGTCGGTTCAACAATATCGCGGGATTTCGCGTGGCTGATTGTCTTTGGTCAGAGGGCGCCCGCGCGGACGCCGTCGATCGATACAGACGTTTGTTGGCAAGGGCCCAGCCACGCTCCCCCACGGGGGCTGACACGGCCGTCGCGCGTTTTCGCGTCGCGCTCTTCGCGGAAGAGCAACACAAGCCAGACGCGCCCGCGCTCTTTTTGGCCCTCTATCGCGACCTGCCGGCGCACCCGCTGGCGACCGAGGCCCAGGCGCACCTGCCCGGCGGCTTGCCGGCCGCACAGAACCAAGAACTCACGGTTGTCGGCTCTGTCTCCGCGACGCCCGCGGACCAGTTGCGCCGCGCCGAAACCTTGGCGCGCGATCGCAATTGGGCACAAGCCCTGGACGAGCTGGCGAAGCTGCCGGCTGACTTGCCCCCGGGCCAGGCCACCGAGCGTGATTTTCAGATCGGAATGACGAAATTTCAGATGCGGCGCGACTACGGGCGTGCCGCCGAGTTGCTGCTCAAGGTGGTACCTGCCCTGTCGGGCGACAAGGCGGCCTCCGCTTTGTTTCACGGTACCCGCGCCCTCTCGCGCATCGATCGGGACGACGACGCCATCGCGGGATACAAGCAGGTCGTGCAGAGGTTTTCCCAATCCCGCTACGCGGCCGAGGCTCAGTTCTTGGCGGGGTGGCTGGACTACAATCGGGGGCGCTATCGGGAAAGCCTTCCCGAATTGCGCGCGACGTTGGACCGCTTCGGCAAGAGCTCTTTTGCGGACGATGCCGCCTGGTGCGTGGCGTTCGCCCACTTTCTGCTGGGAGAATTGCCCCAAGCGAAGGTGGGCTTCGATCGCTACGCGCGGATGCCGGCGACGGGGATGACGGGCGAAGAGCGTGCCGCCCGCGTCGCGTACTGGCTGGCGCGCGTCGACGCCAAGGCCATGCGCGCCACGCAGGCCAAGGCCGCCTATCGAGAGGTGAGCAAACGCTGGCCCTTTTCGTTCTACGGGGTGGCCGCGCGCGCCCGTCTGGCCGAGTTGGGTGAAAGCGCCGGGGCCGAACTTCCGCGGCGGGTGATCGGTCCGTCGGAGGGACGAAAAGGCGAAAACGAAAAGGCGGTCGCGTCCGATCCCGCGCTGGCACGCATCGACGAACTGGCGGCCGCCGGGCTGGACGTTGAAGCCGGCTGGCAACTTCAGGCGGACGAAAAGAGCGTCTTGCGCCGCTGGGGCGAGGTGCGCGGGACCCAGCTGCTGCTCGCCCGCTATCCGGGGCTCAAGGCATTTCGGCGGGCTTACGAGATCAGCGAAAGCCGCAACGGGGGCGCGCTGTCCGCAGCGCCAGAGCGCGATCCGAACACCCGTCTGTGGTGGCAGGCGGCCTATCCCCGCGCGTACCGGGATCTGGTCGATCGCTATGGTTCACCCGCAGGCAATCCCGATCTTCTGCTCTATGCGATCATGCGCAAGGAATCGGGTTTTTCGCCCTGGGACGTGAGCACGGCTGATGCGCGCGGCTTGTTGCAAATGATTCCGCCGACCAGCGCGCGCGTGGCCGCCGAGCTGGGTATTCCATTTTTTCCCGACGAGCTCTTCGATCCGGAGACCAACGTGCGCCTGGGCGCCGCGTACATCGGCGGGCTTTCACGAAAATTCAAGGGACAGATTCCGCTGATTGCGGGCGCTTTCAACGCGGGCCCAAAAGCCATGGCCAAATGGTGCGATCAACATGGGTCCCACCCCATGGACGAATTCGTCGAGTTGTTCGCGTTCACGCAGACCAGGGAGTACGCCAAGCGGGTGGTGGCGATCTTGTCGCGCTATCGTCATCTGTATGGTCCAACGCCGTACCAGCTCCCGATCAGCGTGGACGTAAAATACGTGGCGAGCGGGCCGGACTACTGATCACTCGGCGGTGGGGCGCTGGCCGGGCGACCAGCTAGCGCAACAAAGCCCATGCCCCGGCGCCGAGCACCGCGCCTATCGCGACCATCAGACCGGCGCCAATCGCCAATTTACGAAGATCGGTGCGAGCCAAAAGGGACTGCACGCTGGCGATTTGTTGTTCGCGGTCGGCGATGGTTGCTTCCAGCCGAGTGAGCTCGGCATAGCTTGCTTGCAGCGCGGGCAGCGGCAAATGCGCTTGCATCGCCGCGCGTCCGGTCTGGATCGTCAGCAGGCGCAGCTGCTGGTCCGCCTCCGTTCGTTCGCGGGCGTGCGCGGCGAGACTGGCTGTGACCGCCGCCGCCGCCTGCCGCCGCGCGGCGGTTGCTTGGTCGAACGTGGCGCGGCGGGCGATGGTCGTCGCGCGCAGGGCAGCTGCTCGTTCGCGAAGGGAGGCGTACTGCTCGTCCAGCAACGTGCGTTTCTGATCCAGCGCGCCCGGTTCGCGATTCTTGGTCGCGGTGTCGGAGGCGCGGGATATCGCGCCCAGGCGATGAATATCATCAACAACCCTGCGACGCTCGTCCTCGATCTGGCGCAGCAACCGATCGATTTCCACGGCCCTTGTTTCACAAGCTGCCCAATCGTTTTCTGCGTTCGATTGGTGGATGCCCAGGCGCAGATCATTCGACAATTGCAGTTGCTCGTCGGCGGCCAGGTCCGCGTCGGCGGCATCTCGACGCGCGCGTTCCTTCGCTACACGCTCGATCAGGCTCGCCACTTCGGGAGCGCGCACCTCCTCCGCGACCAGGATTTGCCCCAAAGTAAACAAGGCTCCTTCGAGGAGCTGCTGGGCACCGTTCCGTTTAGCGACCAGGTTGCGCTTCCGAGCTTCGGCGGCGATGCGGCCCCGGACATAGGCGAAAACGTAGCGTAGGTCAGCCCAGCCGAGGGCCGCAACGCTGGCTGGCGGCTCGGCCGTCGCGGCGGATCCCGGCGAATCACGCGGCTGGTTCAGGGGCGACAGAGCCANNGGCCCCGCCAGCCTACGACCGCAGCCGCAGCAGAACCTGAGGTGGTCCGCGTTGTCGTGGCCACAGCGACCGCAAGCGCGCATGGGAGAAACACGACTGTAGCAGCATGCTGGGGCCCGGGTCCTGGCGGTGGCCGGGATCCCAAACCGATCCCGAAGGACGGGGTCTCGTACGCGGGCCGAATTCGTGGTACCGAATGTCGATGAACGCCGCCGCGAAATCCAGCTGTCAGACCATCGAAAAGGCTCTGAAGAAGAGCTCCGCTTTTCGCAAGATCGATGACGGTCTGTACGTCGTGAAGCAGGGCTCGTCGCTGGTCATGATCAGCGTGATGCCCTGGAATGCGGATCGCGCCGTGGTGAGATGCGTGGCCCAGCTGGTGAAGGGTGTCTCGATGGAGGTGCCCCTGGCGATGCAGCTGCTCGAAATGAACGCCCTGTTGCGCTTTGGCGCGTTCGCCTACGTGCCCGCGGGAGAGGTTGTGATTTTTTCACACACGCTCTTGGGTGGGCCAACCATGACCGCCGAGGAGCTGACCGCCACCGTGCGCGACGTGGCCATCATCGCCGACGAGTACGACGACCGCATCGCGGCCCGCTACGGGGGACAAACGATGCAAGAACTCTTGGAAGAGAGCGTCGTGGAACACCTTCGTGGCGAGATCGGCCCCGATCACTTCAAGCCGTAGAGCGTCGCCGTCGCAGGCTGATTCTTCCGCCCTCCCAGGGCCCACGCGAAAAAGGCCGGCGCCCACTCGGTAGCGCCGGCCTTCCTGGTCACACTTTGCGTTTCACAACCTGCGGGTTGCGCGAGCAGGGGGGCCGGTCAAGCCAGCCCCCTGTGCTCCGCTGGCTCTGAGGCTGCTAGTCGACGGCGCCGGCATCGGCCGGCCCGCCACCCATGCCGCCACCCATGCGACCGCCCATGCCGCC
>PMNO01000359.1 GCA_003161835.1 Myxococcales bacterium
CCGCCACGATCTCCGGAAGCGGGGGCAGCGGTGCGAACGGCGCTGGCGGGGCGCCAGGTGCGAGCGGCGGCGGGGGCGCACCGGGTGCCAGCGGCGGCGCTCCCGGCGGCACCGGCGGCACACGCGGTGCCGCCGACGGAAATTCGGGTGGGGGTGTGTGGGCGCCCGCCCCGGGCGTGACCTGGCAGTGGCAACTCATGGGAACGATCGATACCAGCGTCGACGCGGCCATGTTCGACATCGATCTTTTCGACGCTCCGGCGTCCACGGTGGCCACCTTGCACGCGCGCGGCGTGAAAGTGATTTGCTACACGAGCGCGGGCTCTTTCGAGGACTGGCGTTCGGATGCCGCCCGATTCCCGGCCGACGTGAAAGGCAAGGGGGTCGCCGGGTGGCCCGGCGAGGCGTGGCTCGACGTTCGTCGAACCGCCGAGCTGATGCCCATCA
This sequence comes from Myxococcales bacterium, assembly GCA_003161835.1. Classification (GTDB taxonomy): domain Bacteria; phylum Myxococcota_A; class Polyangia; order Fen-1088; family Fen-1088; genus FEN-1088. The sequence continues at coordinate 448 of PMNO01000359.1, forward strand.
TGGAGGCCCGCATGGATCTCTGCGTGGGGAAGGGGTTCGACGGCATCGAACTCGACAACGTGGACGGCTATGACAACGACACCGGCTTCCCACTGTCGTCGGCCGATCAGCTCGCCTACAACCGGCTCTTGGCCCAGGCCGCGCACGCCCGCGGCCTGTCCGTGGGATTGAAGAACGATCTGGGTCAGGTGCCCGAGCTCGTGTCGGCGTTCGATTGGGCCTTGAACGAAGAGTGCTTCGCGTACGACGAATGCGATGCCCTGCGCCCCTTCATCAGCGCCGGAAAGGCCGTATTCAATGCGGAATACACCCTGACAGCGTCCGCGGTGTGCGCCAAGGCGTCCGCCCTGCGGTTCAGCACGATCATCAAGAATCTGAAGCTGGACGCGTATCGGGTCGCCTGTCCTCCTTGAGGCGCGTCTTCACCGCCCGAGCAGGCCCGGCGCGTGTCAGACGCCGCGGGCCTGCGCCGACCACACGTATTTGTGCAGCTGAAGATTCAATCGAGCCGGGAGCCCATCGCGTAACATCCAGGCAACCAGATCTCGAGGGTCGAGCTGCCCGTGAACCGGGGACAGCAAGACCTCGGTCCGGCCGCAGAGGCCGCGCGCCCGAATCAGATCCGCCGACCAGCGATAGTCCGGCTCGTCGCAGATCACGAATTTGACGGCGTCGCGGGGACCCAGCCCATCGAGGACCTCGAGACGCATGCGGGCCACTTCGCCAGAGCCCGGAGTCTTGATGTCAACGATACGGACCACGTCGGCCGGCAGGCAATCGAGAGCATGCGCGCCCGAGGTTTCAATCATGACCTCGTACCCAGAGGCCAGCAGCCGGCGCGCGAGATCGCCGATCTCCCTCTGCAACATGGGCTCGCCCCCGGTCAACAGCACCAGCCGGGGACCCAATTTGTCCACCGCCGCGACGATGTCCCCGACCGACATATCTTGCCCGCCATAGAACGCGAACGCGCTGTCGCAATATCCGCAGCGGAGATCGCACCCGGTCGTGCGCACCAGGGTGCAGGGCAGGCCCGCATACTGGGTTTCACCCTGAACGCTGCGATAGATTTCCGTGATCCTCATGCGTGGCGGGTACTAGTACCGCAGCCAACCCGAAATGCCCACACCTCTTGTTGGGGCGGTATTGGTGCCCCTGGCTCCTGGGCCCCGTGGGTTTACAGTAGGAGCACATGCAAGGCGCCCCCTACGTCGAACGGAAGCTGACGATGGCCGACGGCACCGTACTGCACGTCGCGCACCACGCGCCTGTTGGCCATGCCCTGGGAATCCTGGTCATGCTCCATGGATTTTCCGTCCACAGCGGCCGCTATCGGCATGTCGCGGCGGCCTTCGCGCAGTTCGGCCTCGCGGTGACGGCGTTCGACTGTCGCGGCCATGGGCAATCCACCGGACGCCGCGGATATGTGCGGCGTTTTCAGGATTTTACGGACGATCTGCACGAGGTGATCGGCGCGGCTCGGCGGATGAACCCGTCGCTCCCGGTGACGATTCTGGGGCACAGCCAGGGGGGCACCATCGCGCTCGGTTACGCGTTGCAGAACCGGTCGCCTTTGTCCGCGCTGTTGCTGGCGGCGCCTTGGTTGGGTCTGAAATTGAAGATTCCCTCCTGGAAATTGGTCCTGGTCACGCTGTTCGGCCAGATCTTCCCCACGTTGCCCAGCGGCAACGAGCTGCGCTCCGAGATCACAACCCGCGATCCCGCGGTCCGTGCCCGATTGGCCGATGATCCGCTGGTGCATCACGTCGCCACGCCGCGCTGGTTCAGCGAGGTCAGAGCCGCGCAGGCTTACATTTTGGGACACGCGTCCACGTTGCGGGTTCCCACCTTCATGGGGGTTGCCGCTGACGATCGCCTCGTCGCGACCGAAAAGGCGCTTGCTTTCGCGGCCGCGGCCGGCGCGATGGTGCAAGTCAAGGTCTACGATCAGGCCTTTCACGAGCTGTTCCTGGAACCCGAATGGATGGGGATCGTCGAAGACTTTGCATCCTGGGTGGTCGCGCGGCTTGCGGCTCCGTATACTTCAGTTGTCGCATGAGCCATCTGGTCGCGTATTTCGGAAACGAACCGGAGAATATGAGCTGCGCGCTGTTTTCGGCGCGCAGCGCCCTTTACTCGCGCGGCGGCGGAAAAGGCGCGGAGAGCTGGTCGCTGGGCTTCATCCAAGGGGGGGATGTCTTGTTGCAGAAGCGTCCCCGCGCCGAAGGAGCCGAGATCGATCTGTACGCCCTGGCGCGTGACCTGAAAGCCGACGCCATGATCGGTCGCGTGGGCCTGGGGTTGGACGGCAGCAAGACCGCGGAAAACGCAGATCCGTTTCGGTATCGTTCTTGGCTGTTCGGGTCGGTGGGAACCGTGCCCTCGTTCGATGCCATCCGCGATCAGGTCCTCGACGCGATCCCCGACTATCTGCGCCGCAACGTGCGCGGTCGTTCCCCGAGCGAGCACATTTTTCATCTGTTTCTGGCCTATTTGCACGACGCCGGGATTCTGGACTTGCCTTCGCCGGCCCCCGCGCAAGTCGATGGCGCGCTCCGGAGCACCCTGGCTTTCGTGAGTCGGTTGCTCCGCGCGGCGAATCAGCCCGAGCAGGGCGAGGGTCACGGCATGGAGCTCGCCCTCGTGGCCACCAACGGACGTTCCTTGGTCGCGATGACCTGCTCGCACGCGATGCAGTTCCTGACGGTCGACGGCATCGCGGACTGCCCCGTGTGCCACGGCCGCGCAAACCCCAACGGCGACGGACGACGTATCTCCCACGAAGGCCTGCGCGCCGTCATCATCGAGGCCAACCCCGCGACCCAGGGGCGGGCCGGCTGGCGCCCAATTTCGGCTCAGGCGGCCCTGATCATCGGAGCCGATCACGTTCCGCACGTCACCCACGCCGGGCCTTGAGCCGGTGGCCCAACCGCTGGGCCCACTGGCTTCTGGACATCGGCGGCCGCCAACGCCGCGCGGCACCAGCGTCCCCTCGCGGCCTGTCCTCGTTTCCTAAAGAGATGGGGCCGATCAGTCGATTGCAGACCAGACCGTAGGTTTTTTCGACGGCCGACGGAAGGAAGCGTATCGTGCGATCTACCTCGGCACCCAACGTGAATCGATCCCGAACNNCGGATCGCGCGTCTCCCGGATCAGCGGGTCCTGTCGCGGGGTCGCATACCCTCTCGTCCATTCCGGTGCCGCCGGGAGCGCCATCCGCCGCGACGACGTCGAATGCCTCGAATCCCGAGGAGCCGATCACCGCGCGGGTGGAGCCGATGATGAAGCAATGGCGCGACGCCATCATCAACCGAGACGCTGACATGGTTCAAACGCTGGACCGCGCGTTTGCCGCCGATCCGCCCCCATTCATTTCCGCGCTCATGAGCTCGGCACAAAACGATCCGGAAGAACGCGTGCGGTCGTTTTCCACCCGGGTGCTCGGCAAGCTGCGCCTCCCCGGAACCGTGGACCTGATGCGCAAGCTGCTCACGGACCGCAGTGAGTATGTGCGCTTCAACGCCGCATGGGCACTGGGCGAGCTGTCCGACCGCGAGGTCGCGCCTCGTCTGCGGCGTCTTCGAGAGCGCGATCCGTCTCCCGACGTTCGCCGCTCCGCCAGAGATTCGTTGCGAAAAATCGAAGGCGGCTGAGCCGACACCATGGCGCCTGGCGACAAAAGTCCGCGGGACAAGACTTCACGCGGATTGAATGCCGGCGTTGATCCCTCCTCCACGCCCTCCAAGCGTCCCTGGCAACAGCCGCGCGTACTCACAGGTCACCTCTTCGAATCGAACAGCCTCTCCTGCGGCAAGAGCACTCCTGGGCTGGATCAGTGCAACCAGAATCCGGTGAACTCGTGAAGGGGAGCCCGGGACAGAAGCGCGCGCTCCCCAAGCAGGGGCGTCCAGGCAGCCCGGCGGCTGGTGCTCCGGATGGCCCCGATGGAGGTGAAGACCGGCGCGCCACCCTGTTGTTGTCGATAGGAGGCGTCGTGGGCAGATTGGAACTGGGTGCGGCGCCTGCGCCGTTCGCCGACCAGCTGCGCGAACGGTATCAGCCCTACACGGTTCCTCCCGCCGGTTGGGTCAAGAGCCACTTCGTACTGCACGTGTCATTCACCCCCGCGGCGTCGGGGGTCGATGCCGGTGCCCGGGCCGGCGAGGTGGCGGCCCATCCCCTGCGGGTCCAGGAAGCCGACGACGAGATTCGCATCGCGCGCTGGGATTTTCGCGTGCGCTTGACCCCGGCCGCCGGGAGCAGCGGTGCCCAGGCCGGCGGCGGTGCGCGAATGACCTGGTCCGGCGCGGTCTCCTGTGAGTTGAATCCGTTCGCCTTCGATTCGATGTTGCGGGTGGTCTGGGCAATCTTCTTGCCGCGCGCGGGAGGCGCCTTGTTTCATTCCTGCGCACTGCGGCTGGGGGAAGCCGGTGTCATCTTCCCGGGACAAAGTGGCGCCGGGAAGAGCACGCTGGCCCGCAAGGTCGCGGAGCCGGAGCGGATCCTGACGGACGAATTGGTCGCGGTGTCACGGGGGGAGATGGGGCGTTGGCGCATCTCGGGCACGCCGTTCTGGGGCGATTTCAAGCGCGGCGGCGGATCGATCCGCACGTGGCCGCTGAACGCCATCTCGTTCCTGGAGCAAGGCGAATCCCTGGCGGTCCGATCGATTCCCGCGTCCGAGGCGGCCTTTCGGCTCCTGGGGTGCTTCCTGTGCTTCCAAACCGACGCGGACACCGCGGCGCGGAATCTGGCCATCGCCATCGATCTCTGTAGCGAGGTCGACGCCGTCGTATCCCGCACCGCCCGAGAGACGCAACTTGCCGATCTCGAAACGGCGCTGTCGCCCTATCTGCCTCATCGTCAGCGTCGAGATCATCCGCCAACATCGCGCGAGATGATCTCCGAGTTTCGCTGGCTTCTGGCGCAGAGCCGGCAGTACGCGTTCAAGCCCAAGGGCGGCAGCATGCGGCCCTTTTTGCGAGCGGGCGACGCCTTGTTCATCCAGGCGGTGGGCGAGGCCCAGATGGTGCCCGGAGACATCTTGCTATACTGGACGCCCGGCGCGACGCCGCACGAGGACCGCCTGACCTGTCACCGGATGGTGGCGCGGCTCGGCGCCGGGGCCACCCCCACGGGGAGGCGGAAGTTCAAGTTTTACATGAAGGGTGATGCTCTATCGGCGATCGAGGGCTTCGAAAACGGCAAGGAATCCGAGATCCTGGGGCGCGTATCGGCGATCTCCCGGGACGGCACCACCGTGCCCGTGCCAGGACGGGTTGGAAACCTGGCACGGCTGGTGGGCTCGCTCGTGGCCACTCCGATCCTGAAGATGGCGGGAAGGTGAGCATGTTGAACGCCACTTCGTTGCGGCGGGTATCGTCCCTGCCCTACCAAAAACTCAATGAAGAGGTGTTGGTCGTGGATCCGAGGACGCGCGAGGTCCACCTTCTGAACGCCACTGCTACTCGGATCTGGGACCTGCTGGAGAAGCCGCACACGGCGGAACAACTGGTGGCGATCTTGACCGACGAATTCGAAGCCACCCCGGAGGCCTTGCGGGCGGATGTCCAAACGCTGTTGACCGAGCTCGGGTCCAAGGGACTCATAGGCGCCGATGCTGCGGAGGAACACGATGCTCAGCCCGACATGCCTGTGCCGCGGGGTCGTGCCCCCTCATGATTCCCCGCGAGGCCCGCTGCGGTGACGATGATCTCATCGGGTTAGAGCCGGCCGCGCAGATCGTCCGTACCGCGCAGGTATGGGCGCACGACAATCTGGTGCCACTGAACGCCAGCCT
>PMNO01000089.1 GCA_003161835.1 Myxococcales bacterium
CCGCTCATTGCCCCCGCCCCCCCCGAACCTGGGGGCCCTCCCCCGGGCACTGCGGGCCAGTCGCCCGCACCCAACGATCCTGGACATCCGGTCAACACGGGGGCCAGCAGCAAACCGGCGAACAAACCGAAGCCGCGAAGCCGTATCGGCGGATGCTTCTCGCGGCGGGACAAAGGGCGCTTCATACAAACCTCCGGGGGATTCAAGTGGCTGGGGTGAATAGGGACAGTACCTTGTGGTCCTGGGCTTGGCTCTTTCGATGTCTGCACGGGTATTTCAGCGTCGACGCGTTGGTCGCCTCAGGGCCCGGTCATGGCAGTGACATCTAGCAGCCGATTGAGGTCGTCGTCTGGAAGAATTTGGGTTTCGTGGGCGATTTCTCGGATTGTCCGGCCTGTTTCCGCGGATTTTCGCGCCAGCGCGGCCGCCGCGTCATAGCCGATCCGGGGCGCCAGCGCCGTCACCAGCGCGAGGCTGCGCTCGACGAGATCGCGACAGCGGGCCTCGTCGGCTTCGACACCGTCGACGCATTTTGTTGCGAAAAGCCGCGCGCCCGCGGCCAGGATGTCGATTGATTGCAGCAAGGAAAACGCCATCACGGGGGTCATGGTGTTCAGCTCGAAACTTCCGGCCGCGCCTCCCCATGCCACCGTCGCATCGTTCCCAACGACCTGAGCGCAGACCATTAGTAACATCTCGGCCATTACCGGGTTCACTTTTCCGGGCATTATCGAACTGCCCGGTTGCAGCTCCGGCAGCCGCAATTCGCCGATGCCCCCGCGCGGCCCGGACGCAAGCAACCTAAAATCGTTGGCAATCTTCGTCAAGCTGATGGCCGCCCCGCGCAATGCCGCCGACAGCTCGACCATATTGTCGTGTGTCGACAGGGCCTCGAAGAGATTCGGCGCCTGAACCAACGAAATGCCTGTTTCGGCCGCGACCAGCGCGATCACCCGCGGCGCGAACTCAGGTGCAGACCCGAGGCCGGTGCCCACCGCGGTCCCCCCCAAAGGCAATTCACNNACGATGGGGTCGAAGGCGCGCGCCTTGGCCGCCAGGGCTTCTTGCAGGTGTTGCAGCGCCGGCAACAGATCGCGGCCCGCGGATTCGGCCGCGGCGATGTTGACCGCCGTCGGAAATACGTCGTTCGAAGACTGTCCCTGGTTGACGTGATCATTCGGATGCACGGGCGTCTTGGACCCGACCACGCCGCCCAGAATTTGAATCGCGCGGTTCGCGATCACCTCATTGGCGTTCATGTTGCTGGATGTGCCCGACCCGGTCTGGAAAATGTCGACGGGAAACTCCCCGTCGTGGCGTCCGGCCGCGACCTCGTCGGCGGCCAAGATGATGGCGTCGGCGATCGCAGCGGGCAGGGCGCCGCCGTCCTTGTTGACCCGGGCCGCCGCGCCCTTCAGCAGCGCCAGTGCGCGAATGAGGCGCCGGGGTAGACGAAGACCGCTGACAGGAAAATTCAACGTCGCACGCCGCGTCTGTGCGCCGTAGAGCGCCTCTTGTGGCACGGCCACCTCGCCCAGGGAGTCGCGCTCGACGCGAAATCCGGGCGTGGATACGCCCGCGCTGGCTTGCTTGCGGGGCGTGCCTTCATTCATTTGCGTCGCTCTTCGTCGAACAGGACATCGTCCGTCAGATCCTGGGCGTTGGCCTCCAATCGCGCGCCCGAAAGCTCGGCGGTGGTCTTGCGCAGCCGGTCGGCCAGCACCTGCACGAAGCTCCACAGCAACTTGACCGAAAGCGACGGATCCTTGCGGACGATCTCGTAGAACTCCCGCCGCCGCAAGATCAACAGGCGCGACGGTTCCTCCGCCGTCACGCTGGTGGACCGCGGGCTGCGATCCACGAGCGCCATCTCGCCGATGTGGGACCCCGGCAACAGGAAGGTGATGAACGCGTCGTTCTTGTGAACGCGCACCTTGCCCGTCAACAGAATGAACATCTCCTCGCCCGACATGCCTTCTCTGATCAAGGGCTGGCCGGGGACGAATTCTTTTACCTCAGTGACGTTCAGGACGCGGATGATTTCCTTGTAGGTCAAATGCCGGAACATCGGCATCTGTTTCAGGACGTCGATCTTGCGCTGCAGCTCCTCGGCGCGATCGTCCGCCGCCGTCGCCGCCGCTCCCGGGGAGGCAGGATCGATGCGCACCACGACCGCCGTGATGTTGTCCTGGCCGCCGGCGGCGTTGGCCAGATCCACGAAGCGCTTCGGCGCCTGCGTGATGTCGTCCTGCGACAGCAGGTCGATGGTCTTCGCGTCGTCCAGGTAGCCGTGCAGACCGTCCGAACAGAGCAGGAACTGATCACCCGACAAGATCTCGAAGTCGATCGTGTCGCTCTGCACGCTCTCGTACACGCCGACCGCGCGCGTTACGGCATTCTTGTAAGCCTTGTAAGGCGAGTTTTCGATCCCGTCTTTTGGAATCTTCCCTCGCCGCACGAGCTCGTTGATCAACGAATGATCCTCGGTGAGCTGCACCACCTGTCCCCGGCGCAACAAGTAGATGCGGCTGTCGCCCACGTGCGCGATGAACCCGCGATCACCGACAATGAGGAGCGCGGAAGTGGTGGTGCCCATGCCGCGCTTTTCGGGCTCGGACTGACCGCGGTTGAAGATGGCGTGCCCGGCCGCCTGGATGGCCTGCTCCAGGATGGAGAGGATGTCCTGAGGTCGAACCGTGGGATCGGCGGCAGCGAAGCGCTCGATGACCTCCCGGCTCGCGTCGACCGTGTTCCGGAATTCGTGGACCGCGATCTCCGACGCCACCTCGCCCGAGGCGTGGCCACCCATGCCATCGGCCACGATGAAGAGGGACAGTTTCTTGTCGACCAGGAAGTTGTCTTCGTTGGCCTCGCGCTTAAGTCCGACATCCGTCGCGGCCCAGAAGCTCAACTCCATCAGCGGGGGCTCCTTATGTGTTCCCGGTGCGAAACCCCAGGTTGCTACCACGAACCGCGCAGCTCCGGTAGGGATCCGCCGCCCATTCACCGGCGATCCCGGCGTTCCCCCGTCGACCAGCGACGCGTGCCCCACGTCTTGCCCCGGGCACGCGTGGCTTGACACATCGAAGCTCCCTGTTAGATATGAGGCCGCATTTCTCGGGGATCGTCTAATGGCAGGACGCCAGATTCTGGATCTGGCTATCAAGGTTCGAATCCTTGTCCCCGAACGCAAACGGCGGTATGACCGCCGCTTTCCGGCCCCATGGTCTAGCGGTTAGGACGGCGCCCTCTCACGGCGTAATCTCGGGTTCAATTCCCGATGGGGTCACTATCTAACGACGCGGAATCAAAGGGAAACTTTGATTCCGCGTTTTGCTTTTGCCACCAGTTTGCCAATCGGTGGTAGATATCAAGGCTTCGATGGCGAGGCGGCCGCAGAAGGAGTGTCCGCCGATGGGGCTGCGCTTCGGGATCGCCCGCCTGCGGCGCGCACGGCTTCTGCGGCCATCGCGCTAGCGTGACCAAATACGACCATGCCCGAGATCGACCTGCCTCCCCAGCAGTACGCTTCGCTATTGGTCGCGATCCAAGCCGCGATCGGTCGAAGGTACGGTTGCCTGGCGGTGGGAGGCGAAGGCGTACCCACCGTCTCGCGGGCGGCAGTCGCGTTCGTCGCGTCCGGTGAGGGGAAGTACCTCGTCACCGCTAAGCACGTCCTCGACGGCCTTTGGAAGAAGGCGGCGCTCTTGCGGGTGCTGAGGCCGACCCGCCCGAACGAACCGAGCATCCCAGACGAGCACGTAGTGGACCGATCTGCGCTCGTCTGGTGTTCGCACTCTCTCGACGTCGCCGTGCTTCGCGCCCCGGCAACAATGGCCACTTCTTCCGACGTCGCCTGGTTCAGTGCTGATCGAGGCCGTCGACAGCTCACCAAGCTTCGCCAGGAGTGGAGTCCTGACGTACCATCACACCTCCTTTTCGCCAGCGGGTTTCCAAACTTCGGTCGGATCGCGGGCGCTCTGAACCCTGGCCTCGTTGCCGAGTTTCTCGGGATGTTGACGCTTCCCGCTGCGATTGTCGACCTGAAGGAGGCTCTCGGGGGCAGTCAGATGGCCATTGAGTTGACGCACACCGAGCCGATACTCGCTTCGGACGCTGATCCCGTGAGCCGGGCGTTCTTCAGGGTTCTCGTCGAAAATCCGGCAGCGACGAGCGTAGACTTGGACGGGCTCAGCGGGGGCCCTCTCGTTCTCCCGGCCGAGAACGGGGACGCCGAGATCGTAGGCGTGATCTCCGAGGGCTCGATCATGCAGGTAGAAGGCGAGGGACCGATCTCGCTCCTGCGAGCCGCCCCTATCGACGAGTTGACCTTCCCCGCCTGAGGTCCCTGTCGGCCGCCGCTGCGAGGGGCCGATGTACACTGGCCCGGCGGAGGTACCTGGNNCTCCTCCCGCGGCTCCGATTGCGCAGAGGAGGAGTTGAAGCAGTGGATGCATGCCGCTCGTAGCTCGTATGGCGAGAGCGAGACCCGCGACGGTGCCCGCCGCCGAGAAAGCAGCGACACCGACGCGTCGACAGACTTCCTCGAAGGTGATCTCGTGACGAAGACACGCGAGCAGGTTCTTC
>PMNO01000517.1 GCA_003161835.1 Myxococcales bacterium
CGGTGCACCTGGCTTTCGGTGGTGCGGGCGCCAATCGCGCCCCAGCTGACCAGATCGGCCACGTACTGGGGCGTGATGGTGTCCAGGAACTCGCATCCCGTGGGCAGGTCCATGCGCGCCAGATCCAACAGCAGCGAGCGCGCGATCCGCAGTCCGTCGTTCACCGCGAACGAGCCATCGATACGCGGATCGTTGATCAATCCCTTCCAGCCCACCGTGGTGCGCGGTTTCTCGAAATAGACCCGCATCACGACAAAGAGATCAGCAGCCAGACGATCGGCGACCACCTTCAAGCGACGCCCGTACTCCAAGGCCGCGGCCACGTCGTGAATCGAGCACGGGCCGACCACCACCAGGAGTCGATCATCGCGCCCGGCCAAGATGGCGGACACGGTCCTGCGGCTGCGCTCGACGAGCGATAAAACGCGATCGTCGGCGGGCAGCTTCTCGACGATGATCTCGGGCGGCACCAGGGGTCGGATCTGGTCGATCCGCAGGTCATCGGTCCGACGCAGCATCAGACGGCGGCGCGCTCCCCGCCGCGCGCGCGTCGAGCCCGCACCGCCGCCGCCAGCTCGTCGAGCACCGGGACCGTGTCCTGCCAGGCCAAACACGCATCGGTGATGCTCTGTCCATAGGTCAGGTTCCTCCCGGGCGCCGGATCTTGCCGTCCCTCGACCAGATGGCTTTCAACCATGACCCCCCCGATAAAGGAAGAACCGCCCGCGATCTGCGCCGCGATATCGCGCGCCACCGCCGGCTGTCGCCGATGATCCTTGCCGCTGTTGCCGTGACTGCAATCGATCATCACCCGCGGCGCCAGGCCGACCTTTTCCAGCGCCGCCACGGCGCGCCTGACCTCGTCCACCTGGAAGTTCGGCCCGTGCGAGGCCCCGCGCAGAATCACGTGGCAATCCGGATTTCCTCGGGTCACGACGATGGCCGACAGACCTTGCTTGGTGACCGACAGAAACGAATGCGGGTGACTCGCGGCCTGCACCGCGTCGATGGCGATCTTCACGTTGCCGTCGGTGCCGTTCTTGAAACCGACTGGCACCGACAGGCCGGACGCCAGCTCCCGATGCACTTGACTCTCCGTCGTTCGCGCGCCAATCGCGCCCCAGCTGACCAGATCGGCCAAATATTGCGGGGTGATGGTGTCCAGGAATTCACAGCCGGTGGGAAGGCCCAGCTCGGCCAGATCCAACAAGAGCGCCCGCGCCAGGTGCAATCCGTCGTTGATCGCGAACGAGCCGTCCAGGCGGGGATCGTTGATCAAGCCCTTCCATCCCACCGTGGTGCGCGGNNGCGTATTCGCGCGCCGCCTGTACGTCATGGATGGAGCACGGACCAACGACCACCACCAGGCGGTCGTCAGCACCACGCAGCGCGCGGGCGATATTCTGACGCCCCTCCGCGACAGTGGCAGAGGCCCGCTCGGTCAGGGGCAGATTCTCCATCAAGATGGCGGGCGGGATCAGGGGGCGTATTTTTTCTATTCGTAGGTCGTCGGTGGGGTGCAACATGGCGGCCCTGAATCTAGCGTCTTTTGGCGCCGTTTGCAGAGGCACCGCCCGGAGCGCGAACAAAACGTCTGGGCTGACCATGGGCAAAAACGGGGTTGGCTTCTGATGGCATTCGTGGAACTCTCCCTGCCAGGAGGAGCGGAATGTTCAAAAAGATCTTGATCGTCGTGGCGGTGATCGTCGCCGGTTTTCTGGTTTTCGCGTCGACGCGCGCCGAGAGCTATCACGTCGAGAGGTCGACCAGCATCGCGGCCCCCGCGGCGGTGATCTTCGCGCAACTGGACGACTTCAAGGCCTGGCCGGCCTGGTCCCCCTGGGAAAAGAAGGATCCCCAGATGAAAAAGACGTTCGAAGGTCCGGCCTCGGGCGTTGGATCCAGCTACGCCTGGCAGGGTAACAAGGAGGTCGGCAAGGGTAGAATGTCTGTGGTCGCCAGCCTGCCGCCCACCGAGCTCAAGTTGAAGCTGGAGTTCATCGAACCATTCACTGCGGTGGCAGCCACGGGATTCGCGCTGGCCCCCGCGGGCGAAAAGACCGCGGTCACATGGGCCATGGACGGCACCAACAATTTCATGGGCAAGGTCTTCAGCGTCTTCATGGATATGGACAAGATCATCGGTGGCGATTTCGAAGCCGGCCTGGGCGCACTGAAAGCCGTCGCTGAAGAGGAAGCGTCGAAGCGCGCCGCGCTCCAGGCTCAGGCCGCCGCCGTCGCGGCCGCCCAGGCAGCAAAGGCGGCCGCGGACGCCGCCGTCGCCGCGAACGTGGCCGCCGAGACCGCGGCGTCATCGAAGGAAAAGGCCAAGAAGAAATAGCGGAATCGTGGAGAGCGCCGGTACGCAAGGGCCGACCTTCCGGGTGCTAAGCGGCGGACCGGAGCGGACCATAGCGAGCCAGTGCGCCGAGCCCCGCCGCGGCCACCACCGCCAACCCGGCGCAGGCTCCGAAAGCCGCCGGGGCCCCGAACCTGTCCCAGAGCCACCCGGTCAGCAGACCGGCGGGCAAGGCGGCCATACCCACCACGCCGTGATACCAGCCGAACGCCCGACCGCGCTGGGCGGGCCCCGCCAGATCGGCCACCAACGCCCGCTCCGGGGCTTCGGCCAGGCCGTGATAGGCAGCGTAAAAGANNACGGCGCTCGTGACGGATTTGACCACGTGATGGACGAGCCACAACAGTGGCAACTCGGCGGCGCGCCAGCCCAGATTCGTGGCCCGAACCAGGATGAAGGCATCGGACGAGTTCGCCAGCGCGAAGATCCCGCAGACTGTCAGATACGCGGTCAGGGATCTCGCGTTCTTCCCTGATCCCGCCGGCGCGATTCCGCTCGGCCCTCCGGTCGCCTCGCTCGATTCCGTCCCCGTCGCCTTCGCCGTCGCCTGGGCCGTCGCGGTCGCCGTCCGCTGCCGGGGAATCTCCCGCAGTTTCATCGCCAACAACAGGGGCGCCGCCAGCCCCAGTCCGGCCGCAAGGCCGAACGCCGTGCGCAGGGAAACGCCGCGAGCGAGACACACGCTGGCCATGAGGGGTCCCACCGCGGCCCCCACATGATCCATCGCCTGAGTCACGCCGAACGCGCGGCCCCGTTCCGTGGCCGGCACGGCATCCGCGAGCATCGCGTCCCGCGCGCCCGAGCGAATCCCCTTGCCCGCGCGATCCAAACCGCGCGCCCCCAGAACGTGCCAAGGGCTGGTCGCCAGAACCAGCGCGGCCCGTCCCGCCGTCGCGATCAGGTAACCCGCGATGACCAGCGGCCGGCGGCGCACCCGATCGGACCACCGCCCCGCCGCGATCTTGATTCCGACCGCCAAGGTATCAGCCGCGCCCAAGGCCAGGCCCACCAAACCCATGGGTGCCCCGAGCGTCGTCATGAAAAGACCCAGCAGCGGGAAGATCGCCTCGCTGGACGCATCATTCAACAAGCTGGCGAGCCCGAACAGCCACACCGTGGGCGGCAGGCGAACCCGATCGATCGGTGGGGGCGCGATGGGCACGCGAGTGGTCATGATGCAACCGACTCTCGCACGTCCGGAACCGCTCGGCCGACCCCCGATGGCGCTCAACAGCAGCTCTTGGGATATCCAGCGAGGTGCGCAAACAACCACATGGCAATTTACGTATTTTCAAACACAGTTTATGAGTGGCTAGTTTAGGACACGTCGCGGTAGGGATGCTGATCAGCCGCGCCGTGCCCCCCCGCCCGGACCGGCGGATCGCCGGCACGATGGCCGTGTTCTCTGGCTTGGCTTTGCTGCCCGACCTCGACTACCTCGGCGTGATGATGGGGCTGGTGGATTCGGGGCCCTGTGGCCACCGCGGAGCCACGCATTCTTTGATTGTTCCTTTGCTAGTTGCCTCCCTTGCGGCCGCGATCTCGCCGCGCTTCAACTTGCCGCGCTGGCGCACCGCGGTGCTGTGTGGATTGGCGGTGGCGAGCCATGCGTTCCTCGACGCCATGACAGTCGGCAGCCGCGGCGTGCCCCTCCTTTGGCCATTGACCTTCGCACGTTTCGAGATGCCCTGGCGCCCGATCCCCAATGCCCCGTGTGGTCTTCACTACCTCTCCGCGCAGGGCCTGCGCGTGGCAACCATTGAGCTATTTCAGTTTTTTCCCGTCTTGCTGCTCGCTCTGTGGCCGAGGAACCGGCCGACCCCCACCGCTACCTCGCGTCCGCCGGAATCGAGGATCCGAACGGTGGGCTCGAGGCCAATGACGCACCCGGCAGCCTAGGCGCGTCATTTTTGCCGCGCCTCGTGTCTAACCCGCGTTTTTTTGTCGACATTTGAATCAACAGACCTCAAAGTGTCGCGTTCAATGACCTCGCTTGGACCAGATCTCGAGGAAAATCAAGAGGAAGAATCGGCGGCTCCAGCGGAACCCGCTCCCGTTGCGGCGGAGGTGGCCCCCGCCGCGGTGGAAGACGCCGACGAAGCCGGCGACGCGCACGACCCGGTGCGCATGTACCTGCGCGGAATGGTGTCCATCGCGCTTCTGACCCGCGAAGGTGAAGTCGCTCTGGCACGCCGCATCGAGGATGCCGAGCACCGGGTATTGAAAGCGGTGCTCCGAGCCCCGGTTGCGGTGAATGCGATTCTGGATATCGGGGTCCAGCTGCGTAAGGCCAAGATCCGGGTCACCGAGGTCACGCGCGACGCCGACGATCAGGATCCCGATTTCGACGAAGAATGGCACACCAATCGCGTCTGCAAGGCGCTGGAGAATATCGGACGCCTATTTCGCAAGCACCAGAAGCTCCTGGAAACCGCGCCCGCGCGCCCGACGGCCGCGGTGAAGACCCGATTCGAACAGAAACTGGCGGCCAGCTCGGAGGAGCTGTTTCAGGCGTTGCTTGAAATCCGGCTGGGCAAGGAACGGGTTGGCCCCATCTTGGACCAGCTCAAGATGTACGTGCACCGCCTCGAAGGTGGACGTCGCCTGCTGGCCGACTGTGAGCAACGCGCGGGCATGAGCCTGTCGGACTTGCGGAAGACCTTGCGCCAGGTCCGCGATTCGGCCGTGCGCCGCCAGGCGTTGACCCGGAAGCTGGGTTTGCGCGCCGAGGAGCTGGAGAAGATTGCCGACCAAGCCACCGAGGCGGGCCGTCAGCTGCGCCAGGTCGAAACCGACGCCGGCATGACCGAGCAGCTGCTGCGCGAGACCGTGTGTGAAATCGAGGACGGTGAGCGCGCGGGAGAGAAGGCCAAGGCCGAAATGATTCGCGCGAATCTGCGCCTGGTCGTGGCGATCGCCAAGAAATACGCGAACCGAGGCCTTTTGTTCCTGGACCTGATCCAGGAGGGCAACATCGGTCTCATGCGCGCCGTGGAAAAATTCGACTACCGCCGGGGCTTCAAGTTCTCGACCTACG
>PMNO01000173.1 GCA_003161835.1 Myxococcales bacterium
GTCTGCTTACGATCATCTTCACCGTCCGCGGGACCTTGATCCGAGTGATTTCGGCACGAGACATGAGTCGGCGAGAACGGAGAATCTATGAGCAAGCTGCCAGGAAAGAGTAAGAAGAACATTCCAGTCTTTTCCAACGAAGACGAGGAGCGGCGTTTCTGGGCCAAACGCGATACCAGTGATTACTTCGATTGGGCCAGGGCAACCCAGCCAACACTCCCCAATTTGAAGCCGTCGACGATGTCGATTTCCATCCGCTTGCCAGTTGCGATGTTGGAGGATCTGAAAGTGCTCGCCAACAAGCAGGATGTTCCGTACCAGTCGCTCATGAAGCTCTATCTGGCGGAGCGCATCGACCGTGAACGCACAAGGAAGGCCTCCTGACGCATGACCATGCGATGAAGTGGACGGGCTCCGCCCGCCGATTCACACTCCGGCCGGCGCCGAGCACCATCGGCTCAAGGGAACCCGCTGCACAGAACGTCGCCGGTTATGGGATCTTGCTCGAGGCGATCGGAGGGCGTCTCACAACCGTCGGACCAGTTGTCGTTGCAGTCGTAGTAGTTGGACAGGCACTGCCCATAGCAGGCGCCCTGGAAGCAGACCGGAACCACGTTGCGAGCGGCGTCGCTGTCGTGTCCGCAGACCGCGCCGCAGGTTCCACAGTTGTAACGGTCGGAGCCCGTCGCCACCTCGCAGCCGTTCTGGCCCACGCCGTCGCAGTCGGTGAATCCCGGCGCGCAGAAGCAGGGGATACCACCCGGGCAGGTCATGTGGGGTGGCTGGATCTGGGGCGCTCGACGCAAGTCTCCTCCGGGCGGCAGGTGGATGCCGGGGCACTTGGTCTCGAGCTCCCCTTCCCAGATGTCGGCGATCTGGGCGCTGGTGGCCTCGCAACCATTGTTCGGATCGGTATCGCAGCTGGCATAGCCGGGGTCGCAGACCGTGCTGCACAGATAGCTGAAGCAGATGCCCGAGACATGACCGTCCGGGGAGCTCCAGCACCGCGCCCCGCAACCGCCGCAGTTATTGCCGTCCGCCGCCATGTTGGTTTCGCAGCCGTTGGCCGGATCTCCATCGCAGTCGGCGAATCCAGGAGCGCAGTTGCACCCGACAGCGGAGGAGGTTCCGCAGGCAGAGCCTCCGGCGGTAATNNGGCGAGGCGCAATATCCGTGGGTTCCGAACCCCGCCCGGTCGTTGATCCCGTCCACGAAGGTCCATCCGTTGGCGAGCGCCCCCGCCCTGACGGCGTCATTGAGCGGCTGGAGGAAGTTTGGCTCCCCCCACCTGACCTCATCGCCGGAGATCACGCCATCCCTTCTTTCGTGCACGATGAGCTCGAGGCCACCCGTCAGCGCCGCCGCCTTGACTACCGCTCCCACGCCAGGGTCAAAGACCGTCTCGACGGCGGCCGAGTATGCCGCCACGGTGGGCACCTTCTCGATGACGTTGTCGAACACCCCATCTTCGAGGCGCAACTCCGAGCAGAAGCCGTTGTCCTCGCCATGAAAGGGATTCGGATAGGGCGAGATGTAGACGGAGCTGGGCCTGACCTTGAGGGTGCCGATGGCCGTGCCGAGGGCGGCATAGCCACTGCCGGGCGCGCTCAGCACCGAGAGGCCGGCCCTGAGACTGTCGGTGTCGTGACAAGCGAAGGTGGTGAGATCGAAATCGGGCGCCAGGATCTCCGACAGGGTGAACAGCGCGATCGCCGCCGGTGGATTGATCAACGCCAGCACCCACGACAACGTCGCCGGATGTATGGTCGGGATGGCGCAACCCCTGACCTGATCGGCGAATTTCAGATCGTTGGCGCCGATTTGCAGGAACAGTGCATCGATCTGCCGGTCGGTGGCTCCCAGGATGGATCTGACCGCTTCGACCTGGGGCGGCTCCCAGGTCCCGTCCGGCTCCTCGCCCCGGTAGGGACCGAGGAGGCCCTCGGAGATGCTGGAGCCCGAGCAGGCCGTGGACAGAAAGGTCACGGAGGAGTGAGGGTCGGCATCCTCCTGGGCGCGCGCCGCGACCGCGTGCCAGGACTTCATCGACCGGTGGCAGCGCCGGCTCTGCCAGATCGCGTAGCCGCTGTTGTCTGGTGCTTCGATGTCAGGATTCCCCTCCCCCGACGCGATCGAGTCGCCCATGGACACGATGAGGTGATTGCGAATGACCACGCTCTTTCGCACCACGGGTGAGGCGATTCCCATCTCGGAGACGACGGTCAGCTCGACGGGGTAGCTGCCCTCGTGGGGAAAGACGTAGGGCAGCCGGCAGGCCTGGGTCTCGACCAAGGCGGGTGGGCCGCCGGGAACCAACGCGAGGGCCCAGCGGTAGGTCTGAATCATCCCGGAGGTGGCGCCCGGTTGGGAGGCACAGGCGTCGAGGATGGCATCCCAGCCCGGACCGTGTGCGGGATCGAACTGAGAATGAGGGATGATGCAGACTTGGCCGTCGTCGATCTTGCCGTTGTTATCGCTGTCGATGCCGTCGCACGTCTCGTAGATCTTGCAGGTGCCGTAGCGTCCGTTGGGTTGACAGGTTGCAACGCCGCTGCGACCGCAGGGTGTAACCTGGCCCGGCACGCTGCAGAAGGAGGTGTCGCAATAGCTGGCCAGTAGTGGCTTGGTGGCCATCCCCCCGGCAGGAGGGGGAGGCGCCGCGCGCAAGCAGCCGGGGCGGCCCTCGGCCGTGCAGCGCTTGGGAGGCGAGCTGGCCGAGACCGGTGGACATTCGGTGGGTGGAGGGCCGACGGGAACCGTGATGCCGTCGGTCCCCGGGAAGTGGGGCGACATGATCCAGTCGAAGCTGGCGGTGGGAGGCAGCGGCAGGGTGAGGTCCAGGGCCGAGGCCGTGAGCTGCTGGCATTCTTGCGCGACCGACGCGGAGAGGGTGCAGATCCCGCTGCCGCACACACCTTGGCCCTCGCAGCCGGGGATGGACAAGCACGCCGTGCCATCCGGCTTCGGTGGCGTCGAGCACACGCCGGTCTGCGGGTCGCAAGTGCCGGCTTCGTGGCATTCGTCGCCGGAACAGGCGATCGCGCTCGCGCCGGTGCAAACGCCCGCCTGGCACGCGTCGGCCTGGGTGCAGCGGTTGTCGTCGTCGCAGTTGAAGCCATCCGGAAGCGCCGGATCGCTGCATAGCCCGCTGCCGGGATCGCACTGCCCGGCCCCGTGGCACTGATCGAGGGCCGTGCAGGTCACCACGGTGGTGCCGGCGCAGACACCCGCGTGGCAGGTATCGGCGTCGGTGCACAGGCTGTGGTCATCGCACGCGGTTCCATCCGCCAGCGGAGCGTCGGCTTCGCACTGGCCGCTTTCGGGATTGCGCCTGGCGATCCCGGCGCAGGCGTCNNCGTCGCTCGCCGCCGAGGCTGCCCATGCCCACCACGTCGCCGAGATCGTTGATCGCGGTGGCGACTTCGAGGTGCCAGCCCGAGCTGGGGTCCACATAGGAGTTCAGGTTGATGATGTCGCCCGATCCGTCAGCCGGCACCACGAAGGCATCGAGCGGCCAGAAGGGCCATTGGTCGTAGACCCCGCCCACGATCACGCCGGATGCGTTCACGTCGGTGGCAATCGAAATCACGAACGGGCTGGCCGCCGGCCAGTTGCCGGGAACGCCCAGATTGTCGATTCGCATCAGGTCACCGTTCGCGGCGAGGCTGAGCCGGTAGGCCCTGCCGAGGCCATTCTGATAGCCCCAGCCCACGATGACGTCGTGGGAGATGGACCGGGCCGCGCGGAGGTCCCAGCCGCTACCCTCGGGCAGCAAATCGTTCAACACCTCCAGCCCGCGCGCGTCGGAATAGCGGGCGGCCGTGAAGGCGCCGTCGCTGGTGGCCCGGCTGCGCTGGACCGTCCCCACCACGGTTCCGTCGTCGTCGATGGCAGAGGCGAGCGCGGCGCTCTCGTAGCCGGGAGCGGGGGCGGGCGGTAGCTCCTCGATGGTGGTCCCGTTGCTGCGAAACATGAGCAGGCCGGTCGCGAAATAGCCCGAGCCCGCCACGGTTCCGCCGCGATTGACGCCGGTGGCCCAACCATTCGCGAGCGGCTGTATGTGGCTGTCGGTACCTGGGTCGAAGCGAAAGCCGCGCAGCCACTGATCGAAATCCAGGCCCGAGATGCCGGCTATCACGCCATCCTGGCTGATGGCCGCAGGGAAGGTGTCGGGGCCAGCGCCCGGGAGGTACGCCTTGCCGCCCTGCTCGGTCCACACAAAACCGAGCGTCCTGAAGGCGCCGGGGTAGATGCTGGGATCGGAGCTGTCGACCCCCACCACGACGCCGGCGTTGTTGATATCCGTGGCCCACGAGTACCCGAGAGTGGCCCCGAGATCCAGGACGGAGACGAATGCGGAGGACGACGGAGACAGCGCCGTCACCGCGGCGGCGACGCGCTCCCCGGCGCCGGGGGCAACGCCTGGATCAGCGACGCGCCCGCAGCCCGCCGCGGCCAGCAAGCAGAGCCCCCAGAGAAACGCGAGCAACGGGCGGCGGCGACGAGCCCCCGTGCGAGGTGGATTGTGTGTTTTCATCGGGATGAGCGGTTCCTGTGACTCGGGAGACGCACCAAAATAGTGGGCCTTGTTCCCGCCGGAAAGCCTGCCGTCGCCTCAGAAGCTGTCGGCGCTGGCATTCAGGTAAAGCTGATCGATGTACGAGTTCACTCCGGAGCCCGGGCCTCCGGAGATTCCATAGTTACAAGTAACCCGGGCCTGGTTGAGAGTCGGGGGAATGGTCCAGGATATGGAGGCGGATTTCCACGCCGTGGACGGCTGCAGTATCAGGCTCGGACTCATCTGCGAGAAGCCGCCGCTGAACGGACAGCCGGCATCGGAGTACGCGATTATCTGGCAATTCTCTCCCGGATCCGCGGCGGTGGCGTTCTTGTATTTGAGCCCGAAGTGATAGAGGCCCCCGGGAGTCACGGCAACACAGGGGCTCGTGGCCTGGACCGTGCCGAAAACAGATCCGGACTCGGGACATCCATCCGCATCCGAACCCGGCGCGAGCCTGGCATCGCTCCACACAGTTCCCAAGATGGTGTCCGCATCGATCCAGATTCCAACCGTTTGGGCCATGGTATCGAAGCCGGGAGTCGGCAGGATGTTCGCCACGCTCTTACGCCGGCAGACGCAGGTGTGCGTCGACAGGTCGCAGCTCGGTCTGGCTCCCGTGCAGTTCGCGTCGCTGGTACACCCGACGCACGTGCTGTTCAGACAAACGGGCGTGGACCCGCTGCAGCTGACCACGCACGCGCCGAGCTTGCCGTTGCTGCAGCTCTGAGTCCCGCAGGCGCAGGCCTTCGGAGGGCTTCCGTTGATACACTGACACCCCTCGTTGGGCATGCCGTTGCAGTTGGCGTCGTTCCCCGAGTCACAGGTGTCGGCCGCCGCCGGAAGCACCGCCCCCGTGCACGTGGTGCTCCACGACGTGCTGCCCTTGTTCGTCGCGAGGACGCAGGTCCGCGTCCCCGATTTACAAGGACCGGTGTTGTTCCCCGGACACGCGCCGGTGGTGTTCGCCGGACAAGCGCAGCTCGCATCGAGGTTGTCCGCCGTGCCATTGCAGTCGTTGTCCGCGGACGAGGTACAGTCGCGGGGCTGCGTGGTGACGGCGCCGACGCAGGCCCCCCAGGCGGCACCCGTGCAGGTCTGCGTTCCGCGCTTGCAAATGCCCGTCTCGGCCGCCGGTCCGCATGGTTGCGTCGCACCGTCCACGCATGCGCAGCCTTCGTTGGGTCGCCCGTTGCATGTCGCATCGTCGCCGATCGTGCAGCCATCTTTCGCGGCGGGTTGCACGCTGCACGCGCCCCAGTGTCCCGCCACGCACGCCTCCTGGCCGGCGCGGCAATTCCCGAGCGCGTGGAGATCGGGATCGTTCATGCAAAGGCGCGTGGAGCCGGCCACGCAATCGGGTACGACCACGGTGCTGCCCGCGCTACCCGCGCTGCCCGCGTTTCCCGCGCCGCCCGCGTTTCCCGCGCTGCCCGTGCTGCCCGCGTTTCCGCCGCCCGAAGCGGGCCCACCCCCGAGGGGTCCCGATCCGCCTGTGGTCGTTCCTGAGGCTCCCCCTGCCCCAGCGAGGCCTTCGCTCCCACCCGTCGCCGTGTTTCCGCTCCCGCCGCCCGCGCTCATTTGATCGACGACACTTTGCAAGTCCGGCTGCTTGTCAGGGGGCGGCGTGACGTCTTTCGTCCCTGTATCGGGGCGATCCAACCCACCGTCGCCGAGGCCAATCGCGTCTTTGCGCAACGGACAGCCCNNAGGCAGGCGACCGCCGGCCCAGGCGCGTGGTCGTCCTTTGAAGAAAGCCAGAACAGGATCATCGACCCCACGCCGAGCGCGCCGCCCACGGCATATCCGACCACTTCGAGCGTCACCGCCTTGTCGTGTGCCTCGCTGATCGGTTTGCAGGCCGGCGATAGGTTCGCGGTGAAGCAATCCTTGACGCCCGGCATCGTCAGATTCGTGTGATTGTCAAACTCGCTCTTCTTGTCGAGGGCAATCACCGTTTCGACCACGCCCAGTACAAGCCCACCCACCGCGCCGGCCGCGGCCACCCAAGCGAAGGGACGAAGGTCGCGTGAGGCCTCGGCGGAGGATTCGCCGCCCCCCGAAGCGGGTGACNNACGAGCTCCACGTGCTCGCGCACGGTCCCTCCCACCGGGACGCGGACATTGCGATTGGCCTCGGAGAATCCGTCGGCGCGCGCCCCGAGAATCACGGTGTCCCCGGACAGCACCCGCACGGGACTGGCCAGTGGAAGCCTTCCCACCGGCTNNTGGTCAGCGCCGCAAGGTTCTTCCTGATCCAGGGGTCATTGCCGCTCGCCAGAGCCTCGATCAAATGCGATTCGGCAGGCACCCACAGGCCCAGAGCTTGTTCGGCGAGAGCCACCTGGGCCTGGATTCGGGCGGTCTTCTCCATCCGCAGCGCCCGCTGGAATTCCGCTAGCGACTCGCTATCCCGTCCGGCGCGCCGGTACTCGAGGCCGCGGGTGACGATGGCGTCGACACTCTCCTCGGCCCGGGCGGCCCGAGGGGCGAGCCCAAGCGTCAA
>PMNO01000715.1:0-2370 GCA_003161835.1 Myxococcales bacterium
TGGCGCCGAACAACAGCCACTACGCCTACGCGTACGGCGTGGGGCTCCACTCCACGCGGCAGGACGAGCGCGCGCTCAGCATGCTGAGTGATGCCCGCACGCGCTTCCCCGACAACGCACCGATCCAGGCGGCGCTGCGGGCGCTCTGCGCCAACGGGGGCGGCCCGGCCCACGATCGCCGCTGCCCGTGACGGTGGCGGCCACGGACGCATGAAGACAGTGGCGCGCGCATTCAGTGTCCTCCGCGTTTTTCGAATCGCCGTGGCCGATTCTGGTGCCGGCGGTCGCGGCTCGTGAAATAGTCGGAGAATGTTCCACATGCTTGCCGATCGTACCCGCCTGAGCATCACCATCGCCTTTCTGTTCGTCCCGGCGCCTGGGATCGCCGCGGACCCAACCTCTGCTGCTCTTCCGGCTGGCGCTGATCACTACGATCACGATTTCTCCGATATTCCGAGGTACGTGAAGGCCTTCGAGAGCCCTGATCGTGACGCCTGGCAAAAGCCCGACGATGTCGTGAGCCTGTTGCAGCTGTGGCCGGGGAACGTGGTGGCGGACATCGGCGCCGGGACGGGACACTTCGAGCCGCGCTTGGCGAAGGCAGTCGGCGCGACCGGTCGCGTGCTGGCGCTCGACGTCGAGCCCCACATGGTCACGTATCTCAAACGGCGCGTGAAGAGGGAGGGGCTGGGTAACGTGACCGTTCAAAAGGTGGCGGCCCGTGATCCCGGCCTCGCCGATGGCAGCGTGGATCGTCTGCTGGTGGTCAACACCTGGCATCACCTGCCCGAGCGGGCGCGGTACGCCTCCGCGCTGAACCGCGCGCTCCGCCCCGGCGGCTTCGTCGTGGTGGTCGACTTCACCGCGGAGTCGCCCGAGGGGCCGCCCGCGCACGCGCGTCTGTCGCCCGCCACGGTGATCGCGGAACTTCAGGCGGGAGGATTCAGCGCCCGAACCGTCGAGGAGAGCCTCCCGCTTCAATATGTCGTGATCGGTCAGAAACAGGTCGCTTCCAAGGGGCGCCCCGCGCCCACCGCGCGCCAGAGGCAGCTGTGCGACGTCATCAAAGCCAACGCCGACCGCGCGCGCTTCACCCGCGGGGTGAACGCGTACACCGTGAAGACCCTCCAGGAAGCGCTCACGCCAGCCGACGATCCCGAATTGCGCGCGCTGCTGTTTCACGATGATCCCATCGTGACCCGCACCGCCGCCTCCGTCTTCTCCGCGCGTGGCGACCGGGGGCTCGCCGTCCTGCGCGAGATCGCCGTCGACGCCGCTCTGCCGGCCAGCAACCGGTCGGTCATCGATGACGTGATCTGGACAGCGAACGCCCGACAGGCATCCGCGGTGGGAGCAGCACGATACGGTAGCCCTCGCCCGGAACGAAGCCGAGCGCCGCGCCCGCCACAGGGGACGGGAGCGGCGCTCGACGAGGACTAGCTCAACTGAGCTACACCTTCACGGTGACTGGAAGTAGCCAGGGGCCGCGCCGGCCTTCAGACCCGCGATCTGGGCCAGGAGGGAGGAGCGCGCCGCCGCGTACTGCGGGTTGCCGTACAGGTTGGTCGTCTCGTGCGAATCGGCGAGGAGGTCGTAGAGCTCCCACCGCCCGAGATCGTTGACCAGCTTGAAGCGCGTGTCACGGAGGCCATACCGGCGCTGGGTCGTGCCAGTCGAGACTTCAGAGAAGGAGTGCGTGCGTCCGCTCGAAGCGGCTTCGTCAGTGAACAGCGGCTTCAAGCTGTAGCTGTCGTTGACATGGCTCACGGGCACCCCCGCGACGTCCAGGATGGTCGCATAGAGGTCGGTCGTGACGAAGAGGTTGTCCTCGCGGCCTCGGCGCGTCACGCCCGCCCCCGCGACGATGAGCGGCACCCTCACCCCGCCTTCATAGGCGCTACCCTTGGCATCGCGCAGCCCGGTCGCCGTGTCCTTCACCGGCGGCGGGACTCCGTTGTCGCCGACGAAGATGACCACCGTCTTGCTGAAGTCGACCTCGGCCAGCAATCGGCCAATCTCGGTGTCGAGGGCCTGGATGTCAGACTGGTAGACGGGGATGTTGGTCTGGTAGACACCCGGCGCGGGATTGCCGACCGAGCTCAGATCGACGTNNGTGTTGGCGAGCGCGGGCCCGTTGATGTCGTACGTCACCCAGTTGAAGTAGTCGACGAGCGCGCCGCCGAGGACCCCTCGGTAGTTCGTGATCCCCAGGTCACGCACGTGCTGGAGAATCGCTGGCACGCCCGGGTACGGGACGCCCGGGCGGGGATCGATGCTCCCACCCCCGAGATGGTACTTGCCGAAGAATGCCTGCTCGTAGCTGGGGCTCTCCGCCGTGAGGCGTTCGAAGAGCGTGACGGTCGAGGTCGG
>PMNO01000715.1:2437-3680 GCA_003161835.1 Myxococcales bacterium
CCGCACCGCCCGCACCGCCCGCAGCACCGCCGCCGCTACCGCCGCCGGCGGACGGTCTGACGAAGGTGACTGTCGTCGTTGCGGTGTCGGTCCCGTCCCCGTCCGAGAGGATCAGGTTGATCGTGAAGGTGCCGGGCGTCGCGCTGGTCAGCGTCGCGCTCGGTCCAATCGGGTTGTCGATGACGCCACCGGTGGTCGACCAGTAGTAGCTGAGTGGTGACGGCCCCGCGTCGGGATCGCTGCCGACCGCCAGAAGCTTGATGGAGCCGCCCACAAACACGGTTTGGGGTGTCACCGTCACCTCGTCGATGCGCGGGTTCACGTTGATGGTGCCGTTCACCGCCACCGACCCGCTACCAGTGCCGCGGGAGCCGTTCAGATGAATCGTCACCGACGTCGTCGTTCCGGCGGTCACATCGAAATTGGCCGATCCGGTGAACGTTGTATCGCCCTCGACCGACCTCGCCGTCAACGTGATGGTGTAGCCCCTGCCGGCGGGGATGCCGCCGATCGTCCCGGTGATGGAGGGCGAAGCGCCGGTGTCGATGGCGCCGGTCTTGGTGAAACCGTTGCCGGTGATCGAGTACGTGACGGAATTCAGCGTCACGCCCGGAGCCGCCGTCAAGGTGAGACCGATCGAGCCGGCGGGGTCGACTTCATTGTGGCTGATCGGCCCTCTGGAGCATCCCCCGACTGGCCCGCTCGCGGCGAGCGCCAGCCATATGAGAGGAACCTTGCCGAGTCTCGCGAGCAATACAGATCTATCGTGACCATTTCTCATCGAAGTGTCCTTTCCCTGGAACGCGTCCGGACGCCCGCCTGCGGGCGTTGGACGCTAATGACAGGCTTCGATGGTCATGGCGTGCTGTCTGTATAGTAGACACAATTCTATTATGCAAGAACAATTAGGGAGCGCCGGCGACCACGCCGAGATCGGCCGGGCACGCCGAGATCGGCCGAGCGAGATCGGCCGAGGAGGTACGCTCGATCGCACTGGGCGTTTCCGCCCGCTTGACCGGCAGCGGGCTCGAACCCATATACTCCTCGCTTCGATGGTCGGACCAGTTGAGCGAGGGGGAAATGTGGCGATGCGACGATCAATCTCGATAAATCGGTGCTGTGCTTTGGCCGTGCTTGGAATGGTGTTTGTGGGTTGTGGCTCGGACTCGCCGGGCTCGGGCTCCGGAGGCCACGTGGGAAGCGGAGGAGCGAAGGGAAGCGGAGGAGCGAAGGCGACCGGCGG
>PMNO01000535.1 GCA_003161835.1 Myxococcales bacterium
GCGGTGCCGTAGATGCGCTGGAGCTGCTCGTTCTTCGCATCGCCGCGCCAGTAGGCACCGGCCACGGACAGGAGGCGGGTGTGCTTGAGCTTGCCGGTGCGATCGACGTGCGGGCCGCGGCACAGGTCGACGAACTCGCCCTGGGTGAACGTGCCGACGGGCTCGCCCGGCGGGAAAGAGCGTATGAGCTCCACCTTGAAATTCTGGCCCTTGCCCGAGAAGAAGGCCTCCGCCTCCTCGCGCGAGAGGCGCCCGCGCACGATCGGCAGGTCGCGTTTCACGATCTCCTGCATGCGGGTCTCGATGGCGGTCAGGTCCTCGGGCGTGAAGGGGCGCGCATGGGCGATGTCGTAGTAAAAGCCGTCCTTCACCGGCGGGCCGATGGCGAAGCGCGCCTCGGGGAACAGCTCGCTCACGGCGTGGGCCAGCAGGTGGGCGGCGCTGTGGCGCAGGCGGTGGAGCTGATACTCCTTGTCGTCCGCGAACGCGTCGCGCCCGATCTCGTGTTCTTCCAGGGGAGGGCTGGTTTCGGACATGGCGCGTAGTGTGCGTGGCCCGGCGCCGGCCAGCAAGTGCCTCGCGCAAACAGCGCAACCCGCGAAACGGCTCAATCGGATGCGGCGGCGCCCAGCGCTGCCTGAGGTGCTGCCGCCTCACATCGCGGCGGGTGGCGGTAGTATTGCGCCCATCATGATGCTCCTGGCGCCTCTCCTGTTCCTGTCCGTGTCCCTGGCCGCCGCGATCAGCCTGCCGGGCGGGCCGCCGGTGGGGATGGACTACCTCGCGTACGACTCGGCGCGCGGGCGGATCTGGGTGCCCGCTGGCAACACCGGCGCGGTGGATGTGGTCGACATCGCCACCGGCAAGGTCCGCCAGCTGGGCGGCTTTCCAACCAAACCATCGAGACGCCCCGACCGCCCGGCCATGGGGCCCAGCTCGGCGACGGTTGGAGCCGGCGCGGTGTGGATCGGAAATCGAGGCGACAACAAGCTGTGCGCGTTCGACGCGGACACCCTGGAGCGACGCGCCTGCATTCAGCTTGCGTCGATGCCGGACGGCTTGGCGTACGTCGCGACAACGCGCGAGCTCTGGGTGACCACGCCCGCCAACAACACCATCGCGATCGTGAATGTGAGCGGGAAGATGCCTGGCCCACCCACGGTGATGAATTTCGACGGTTCGCCGGAGGGATACGCCGTCGACGATGCCCGCGGGATTTTCTATACCAACCTCGAGGACAAGGACCAGACGCTGGCGATTGACGTCAAGAGCCGCAAGGTGGTGTCCACCTGGCCGGCGGGTTGCGGCGCGGATGGTCCGCGCGGCCTGGCCATCGACGGCGTCCGCCGTCTGCTGTTCGTGGCCTGCACCAACGGCGCCGTCACCCTGGACATGGCCCATGACGGAAAGCCGGTGGGCCGCCTGCGAACCGGCGGAGGCGTCGACAACATCGACTACCTGCCGAGGACGATGTTGCTGTATGTGGCATCGGCAAAGGACGCGACGCTGACCATCGCGCAGGCGGCGCCAGGCGGCGCATTGACGGTGGTGGGCACTGCCCTCACGGCGCCGGGCGCCCGAAATCCAATCGTCGACGTGGGCGGCACCGCCTATGTCGAGGATTCACGGGGCGGGAAACTGATCGTCGTCCATCCGCCCACCGCCGACTCGACGCCGCCAGCGGCGCCGGATGTTTCCACGCGACCCAACAAGTAAGCGCGGATTCGATTCGGGTCGTCGCTACGCGCCCGGGCCGCCGCTACGCTGTCGGGTCGTTCTTATCGGGGGTACCGGGAAGGTCGCTGACCGAAGGAATGCTCATCAAGTCCTTCCGGGCCGCTTTCCAGGCTTTCTGGACGATCCATGAGAGCGAACGATCTTGACGAGTCGCCTCGCCCCCGATCTCCTTCAGCATCTCTTCGGGAAAATAGAGACTCTGCTTTCGTTTGTCGCTTGCGCTCACCCGGCAGAGTGTACGCCAAACAGACCGCAAAAACGAATGGCAACCTCGCACCCGGCGCCCGAGGTGACACGTCGGCTCGTCAGTGGTAGCTGTCTGCCATGAACCGCGCGGTCCCACGGCTCGTGGCATTGACGGTGCTGACNNCGTAACCTGTATCTCGGCGCCGAGCTATCGCCCCTCTTTCTGGTCAGCAGCGTGGATGAGCTCGCGGCGCGCGCCGGCGAGATCTGGCGCCAGATCAAGGCGAGCCATTTCGAGGAGCGCGCCACCGTGCTCGCCGGCGAGATCGTGGACGCCCACGCCGATGTCGTGGCTCTCCAAGAAGTCTCCCTGTTCCGCACCCAGTCTCCGGGTGATTGGCAAAGCGGCGCCGCCCCGAACGCCACAGATGTCGACACCGATTTTCTGCAGATCTTGCTGGATGCGCTCACCGTCCGGGGCGCCTCATACATGGTCGTAGCCGCGGGCTCGTTCACCGATCAGGAGGTTCCGGCCGTGACGGCGGAAGGTGTGTCCCTCGACCTGCGCCTGACCGATCGAAACGTGCTGTTGGCGCGCCAGGGGTTGTCCGCCGCCGAAGGCCCGCACGGCGCTTTTTCGACCAACGCTGCGATCCCCACGGGAGGGCCGGGAGGCGCCACGTTGACCTTGGAACGCGGCTACGTGTCGGCGGACATCACCGTCGGAGCCAGGACCGTGCGCGTGGTCGACTCCCATCTCGAAGTCGGAGGCGTTCTCAAGGCGGTCCAGCAACAACAAGCCGGGGAGCTGATGGCCGCTCTGGCGGGCGATGCGGGGCGTTCGCTGATCCTGGCCGGCGACTTCAACAGCCCCGCCGACGGCTCCGGGACGACATCCTACGCTCAGCTCACGGGCGGGGCCTCGCGACCCTTCCGTGACCCGTGGCCGCTCGGACACCCGCCCGTGACCGACATGGGACGGGACCCGGGATACACCTGCTGTCTCGACCTCGGCGCCGCGGAGGCATCGCCTCAGGAACGCATAGATCTGCTCCTGTTCCGTGGGAACGTCGAGCCGGGCGAAGTGACGGTGGTGCAACCGGTGAAGACTCCTTCTGGCCTGTGGCCGTCTGATCACCTCGGCGTGTCCGCGCAGTTCCTGTTCTAGCTGGCGCTGGGTTGAGAGCGATCGAGGTCAGCGCAGACCCAGGCACCGGCCGATCATGATGAAGCGATCCGTCAGCGGTATCGCCTGAGCGAGCACGACGACGTGGATCAGGGCGCTCGTGGCCTGGGTGGCCATCGTCCCCGCGAGACGGCCCCAGGACCAGCGCAACGTGCGCCCCGAAGCTCCTGGCAGGACCCCCACGCCCGCGCGCGTTCGGGCGACGAACAAGTACCCACAGACGAAACCTCCCTGGAGAAGAAAATAGACGGATTCGTCGCGCCAGCCGCCCGCCCCGACCTGCCAGTATTTCGACCCGAACCACCCGGAATGCATCACCAGGGCGCTGGCCAGGAACGTCAGCATCACGTTCAGATAGCGGCGACGCTGGCCGCCGCCCAGGGGAAAGTAGACGACGCCCAACAAGAACTTTCGATTGTAGAGCCCCCAACGGCGCCAAAGCTCCACGGGGTTCCAGGCGAGCAACGCCCATCGAAACGGAGAAGGCATCGGCCATCCGTAAAGACGGGCGATCATCACGGCGAGATCCGCGGTGCCTGAGAGCGTGAGCGCCAGATCCACGTAGTTCACGACCACCACCGTCCAAAGACCGGCCCGCGACAAGGATTCGAGGTGAACGGCGTCGAGCCGGGCGTATTGCGCCGCGGGAAAGAGGCGCGCGATCGCCGTGTGCGCGAGCGCCTTGGTCGCGACGAGCAACAACGCCACCAGCACCCCACGCGCATCGATCCGGCGATCCCGAAAGAGATCCCGTGCACCGTAGACGATGGGGTTGGCGGCATGGCCCGGGAAGAAGTAGAGCGCGGAGAAGGCGAGAAAAGACGCG
>PMNO01000669.1 GCA_003161835.1 Myxococcales bacterium
GTGATGGCGACCGACCTGCGCGCCTCCGCGTGTCTGGTGCTGGCGGGCTTGATTGCGGAAGGCAAGACCGAGGTACGCCGTATCTATCACCTCGATCGCGGCTACGATCGCCTGGACAAGAAGCTCCGCGCGCTCGGCGCGGACGTGCGCCGTTCCAAGGGGGGACTGTGAACGTGAAACCCAGCGCCCGGGCGACGCCCTTGAAGGTACGAGCCCCCGCCGCCACGGAGGCGGACGCAATGGGCGGACGTCCATTGACCCTGGCCTTGCCTCGTGGGCGCATCCTGGACGACGCCTTGCCCCTTTTTCGCCGCGCGGGGATCGATCTGGGCCCCGTCGAGAAGGCGCGCGCTGGGAGGCGGCTGATCATTCCCATCGAGTCGGCGAACCTGCGGGTGCTGATTGTCCGGGACATCGACGTGCCAGCCTACGTGGAAGGTGGCGCCGCCGACTTTG
Organism: Myxococcales bacterium; assembly: GCA_003161835.1. GTDB lineage: Bacteria > Myxococcota_A > Polyangia > Fen-1088 > Fen-1088 > FEN-1088. The sequence continues at coordinate 457 of PMNO01000669.1, forward strand.
GCATCGCCGGCCGCGATGTCCTCGAGGAGCAGGGACGCGATCTGTATGAGCCGCTGGATCTGGGGATCGGGCGCTGCCGCATGGTCGTCGCCGAGCCCGAAGGGCGCGCCGTCGACGAATCGGCCCAGGTTCACCTTCGTTACGCCACCAAGTTTCCCGAAATCACGCGCAGGCACTTGCAGGATCGCGGGATAGTGGCCGAGATCATCAAGCTCTACGGCTCGATTGAAATCGCGCCGCTGGTGGGGCTGGCCGACCGCATTGTCGATCTGGTGTCCTCGGGGGAGACCCTGCGCCAGCACCACCTGCGCGAGGTCGAGACCATCCTGCAGGTCAGCGCGCGGATTTGCGTCGGCCGCGCCGCCGCGAAATTGCACGGCGATAGGATCGATGCGCTCATTCGCCGGCTGCGGGCCGTCGTCTAGCCGTCGGGACCCCGGCGGCGTCGGTCGTTGGGTCGATCGGCTATCGGCCCTGAAAGCGGGGGCGGCGCTGGCGGACGATCGCGCGGTACGCCTCGCGGAAGTCCAGGCTTTGGGTGCAGATCTGCTGTGCCTGCGCCTCCGCCGCCAGCGCTGACCCCAGATCCATGTGCGCCTCGCGCTCCAGCATCTCCTTGGTGACGCCATGGGCGAAGGTCGGTCCGGTCGCCAGGCGTACCGCCAGCTCGCGCGCCGCGGTCATGAGCTGCTCCCCGGGAACCACCCGACTGACCAAGCCCTGCCGTTCGGCGGCATAGACATCGATGATATCGCCGGTCAACAGCAGCTCGGTTGCGCGGCCGAGCCCCACGATGCGGGGCAGCAGCCACGTGGTCCCCATTTCGGCGCCGGACAGCCCCATCCGCGAAAATATGAAGCCGAAACGCGCCAGGTCGGAAGCGATCCGAATGTCGGCCGCAAGTGCCAGGGCGGCGCCGGCGCCGACCGCCACTCCGTTGACCGCGGCGACGATCGGCTTGCGCAGTCGCCGCATCGCCAAGACCGTTTCGCCGCATAGACGGGCGAACGCCAGAATGTCCGCCGTTCCCATGCGGGTCAATTGCCCGAGCAATTCGTCGATGTCGGCTCCCGAACAAAATCCCGCCCCCGCGCCGGTCAGAATCACCGCGCGCACGGTCGCGGCTCGTTCCGCCAGCGGCCCGGGTGTCAGTGGATCGTCCTGCAACGCGACGAATGTATCTCGCAGCTCTCGGTAGGTATCGAGGGTCAGCGCATTCAGCTTTTCGGCTCGATCCAAGGTCACGGTCGCGACTCCGTCGGCGATGGCCAGCTGAAATGTCCGCGGCGTTTCCAGCCTCCCGCGGATACTGTCGCCCTCGGCGCTCACGGATTCGCCCTCTTCGACCTGGATCTTGGCCCCGGACGTCTGGTTCGCATCTCTCTTCATGCGATCCGGCGGGACGCGACGTCAAGTCTCGCATCCCGAGCGGACAATCGCTCCGCGGAGTCGGGATGAGCAGGGTGCCTGGGGGCGGCCCCCGACGTGCGTTCCCCCGACGTGCGGACGGTCGCAACTCGGCGTCCCGCGAGTCCTTGCACTCGGTTAGGGACACTGCCAGGCCTAAGGTTACATCTCAAATACTTGAAATTGTTATATTTAATACGAATCATCTGGCACTCTCCGGGTTCGCTTGACAGCCTTGGCTCTGTGCTTATGGTTGTGCCTGCCAAATCGGTGAATCCCCTGGCACCTGGACCCTAATGCCAATCTACGAGTATGCGTGCGAAGCCTGCGGCCACACCTTCGAGGAGTGGCAAAAGATGTCGGACCCGCCAGTCAAGACGTGTCCAAAATGCAAGAAGAAGAAGGTGCAAAAGCTCATCAGCCAAACGGCTTTTCAGCTGAAGGGCAGCGGCTGGTACAAGGATCTTTATTCGTCCTCCAAGCCCGGAGCCTCGGCGCGAGAGGATAGCGGCGGGAGTTCCGGCAAGGACGGCGGTGGCGGAGCGTCGGATACCGGGGGCAAGGAGTCGGGTTCGACGTCCTCGACCGACAAGAAGGAGTCCAAGAGCGACGGGCCTGGCGCTGGCGCGAACAAGGACGCCAAGAAGAAAGACAGTTCAAAGAGCTCAAAGCCCGCGGCGTCCTAGGCGTTGCGGGAATAGCCACGAACCTGACCGGTTCATTATTTTCAAACCAACCCATCGAACAGAAATCAAGGAGCAGAAGCTATGAAGATTCGTCCCCTCTATGATCGTATTCTCGTGAAGCGCCTCGAGGAGCAGGGCAAGACCGCCGGCGGTCTGTATATCCCCGACACCGCCAAGGAGAAGCCGATGGAGGCCCTGGTGGTCGCCGTGGGCAACGGAAAGATCCAGGAAAACGGATCCCTGCGCAAGTTGGAGATCAAGGCTGGCGACAAGATCCTGTTCAGCAAGTACTCCGGCAACGACATCAAGATCGACGGCGCCGAGCACTTGATCCTGCGCGAGGACGACGTCCTGGCCGTGCTCGACTAGTTTTTCGACTCATCAACGACACCCTGATTGGAGATTTAGAAAATGGCAGCCAAAGAAATCGTATTTTCACAATCCGCCCGGCAGAGCATCGCCACGGGGCTCAACATCCTTGCGAACACCGTGAAGGTCACCTTGGGGCCGCGCGGTCGCAACGTCATCATCGAGAAGTCGTGGGGATCGCCGACCGTGACCAAGGACGGGGTCACCGTGGCCAAGGAGATCGAGCTCGAGGACCGGATGGCGAACATGGGCGCGCAAATGGTGAAGGAGGTCGCCTCCAAGACGTCCGACATCGCGGGCGACGGAACCACCACTGCGACCGTGCTGGCGCAGGCCATCTA
>PMNO01000514.1 GCA_003161835.1 Myxococcales bacterium
CCTTCGGGGCGGTCCTCGATCAGATCGGCCACCACCGCCGCGGCGGAGGTCGAGAGCCGCGCCGTCAGACGGCCCTCGCGTGCCGCACACCGCAGGATCCCATCCGCGTCGATGTCCAGCGTCGCCGGGTTCAGCATTTCCTCGGCTCCGTCGGAGAGAGACAGGAGGATCGCGCCGTCGTGGACACGCGCGGCACGCACGACCAGCGGCGTGTCGTCGACGTCGACGTAGGCGAACCGGTCGCGGTCCAGCCGCAAGATGGTGCGACCATCGGGGTGCACATCGAGCCAGCGGAACAGCGCCTGCCGCAAGCCCTCGTGCCGAACCGCGGCGCCGTCGTGCCGAAACTCTCCTTCACGATCGATGCGAAAACCCGAGCGGCGCAGCTGTTCAAGGCTTGCCTGCGGCGCCTCGCCGTCGGGCGGGCCGGTGGACCCGCGCATGGCGGTCAGGCGGCCTTGGTCTGCTGAGCCAGAATCGCGATGCGATCCTTGCTCCGTAACTTTTCCTTCTTCAGGTGGACTCGTTCCAGCTGCTCGTCGGAAGTCAGCGACAGATGGCGCTCCAGCTCGGCCAGACGCCTCTCTATTTCCGTGTGTCGTTCTTTCAACGAAGCCATCTCTTCTTCCACACCCACAGCCACGCGGGAACGCTCCATTCTTTGCCCTCCGAATTAGTTGGCCACTGACCGACAACTCAAGCGTAGCCCGCTTGGGACTCGGGTCAAATCCCCCGTGATGCGAAGCGCCGTCAAGAAGCCGAAAAGCCGCGCCGGCCGTTACCGTCGCCGCGGCGATCCATGTATGAATAGAGACTGAACGTGGTCAGCGCCCGTGGAGATCGTATGTGATGTGGCTGCCCCGACGCCTTTTGATTCTATCGCTGGCGAGTTTCGTGGGAATGCTCGCGGCGGCCGGATGTCAGTCGGGATCGTCGGGCTCCCCCGCACCCGTACGGGCGGGATCGGGCGGAGCGATCGGAGCGAACCCCGACGCCGGCGCGCGGGACGTGGGCACGGCGGTCGACGGCACGGGAGAAATCGACACAGCTGGCAAACCGGATCTTTCGCTCAGCGCCGACGCTGACCCGCGCGACGAGGCCTCTGCCGACGCGAACCCGAGCGTAGAAGGGGACGCAAACGTGGACGCAAATACGGACGTAAGCCCGTACGCAAACGCGGACGTACGCGCGGGCGGGCCAGACACGGCGGTGGGATCGGATACTGCGGCCGACCTTTCGGGGGGACCCGATGCCCCGGCGGACACCCCCGTACGGACCGATACGCCGTCGAGCGGCCCCCCGGACGGGGCCGGCGACGCGCCACTGTCCGCGGACGCTCGCGCTCCTGGATCGATCGTCACCACGCTGGACGTCGACACGGTCTGGTCCGGCCATCCCGTGGGGTTCGCGTTGCTCACCCGCGGGAACCAGCAGTTCGTGGCGTACTACGACGCCCAAAGGGCGATGACCATCGCACAGCGGACGCTCGACAGCTCCACCTGGACGTTCACGCGGCTGGCGTCGACGCTGGGCTGGGACAGCCACAACTCCATCGCGATGGCCATCGACAGCGCCGGGTTCATCCACATCGCCGGGAACATGCACGCGGTGCCCCTGGTCTACTTTCGCAGCACGAAGCCGCTCGACGTCAGCACGCTTCAGCCGATCAACGCGATGGTGGGCGCCAACGAAACCAGTTGCACCTACCCGCAGTTCATCAACGGCCCGGGCGGTGAGTTCGTGTTCGCCTATCGCGATGGTGTCAGCGGCAACGGCAACTACGTCTTCAACGTCTACGACGTCCCGACCAAGACCTGGCGCCGCTTGATCAACACGCCTCTCACCGACGGAGAGGGCCTGCGCAACGCCTATCCCGTGGGGCCCACCCTGGGCCCCGACGGCTGGTGGCACCTGGTTTACGTCTGGCGCGAAACCCCGGACGCCTCCAGCAACCACGACCTGTCGTATGCCAAGAGCCGCGATCTCGTCAACTGGCAAACCGGGACCGGAAAGGCCCTCACCTTGCCGATCACGCTCGGCACGAGCGATATCGTCGATCCCGTTCCGCAGAACGGCGGGATCATCAACAACAACACCAAGGTTGGATTCGATTCACAAAACCGGCCGGTGGTTGGCTATCACAAGTACGATCCGGCGGGAAACACGCAGCTCTACAACGCGCGTGTGGAGGGCGGACGCTGGGTCACCCACAAGACTTCGAACTGGACCACCCGATGGACCATCGGCGGCGGCGGGACGCTCATCTTCCAGATTCAGCTGGACGGCGTTCGGGTGGGGCCCGGTGGCGCGCTGACGCAGGTCTGGTATCACGCGCAAAATGGGGGCTGGAGCGCGTTCCAGCTGGACGAAACGACGCTGGCGTCGGTGGCGATCCTGGGACGAACGTTGCCCTATCCGGCCGCGCTGGAGCGGGTTGAATCGGCGGCGGCGGGCATGGGCGTCAAGTGGGCCTCGGACAGCGGCGCGGGCCCGGATCCCTCGATCACTTACATGTTACGCTGGGAAACGTTGCCCGAGAACCAGGACCAGCCGCGGCCGATAATTCCCGCCGCGACGCGCTTGAGATTGTACGGATTTGGCCAGTGACCTGAGCGAGGCGACATGATGACCAAAAAGCAGGCGGCGGCGAGGTTCTCGGGGTGCTTCGTTCCCTGGTTGCTGGCGATGATCGCGGCCGGCTGCGGCGGCGCGGGGACCAAGAGTGGAACCGGTGGCGGAACCGGTGGGATGAGCGGGAGCGTCGGTACCGGGGGGCGGGTCGCCACGGGCGGCGCCGTCGGATCGGGCGGTGTGAATGGCAACGGCACGGGCGGCATCTCGCCCGGCGGTGGACCGGGAACCGGAGGCAGCGTCCCCGATACAGGTGGCGCGCCCGGCGGTGGCGGCGGTGGCGCCGACCAACCCGCTGGCACGGGCGGGGCCCGAACCGGCGGCGGCGGAGCCGGTATGCCGCCGGGAGGTCAAGGGGGCGTGCCTGCCGGCGGGGCCCCGGCGGCGGGACATGGCGGGCTCCCCATCGGCGGCACGAGCGGCGTCGGTGGCGCCGCTGGCGGTGGTCCGTCCGCCTTCGATCCGACGCCCGTGAAGTCGATCATGCGCCGGGTGGCAGACTACGAAATCGCGCGCTTCGGGAACAACAACAGCAATGGTTGGGTCCGCGCTGCCTTTCACACCGGCATGCTGGCCGCGTATCGGGCGCTCGGCGACGTGACGTATCGCGACTACACGCGCCAGTGGGGCCTGGCGAATTCCTGGTTGGTTTCGAAGGACGCAAGCAACGGCCCTCGGTTCGCCGACAATCAGGCGTGTTTTCAGAGCTACGCGGAGCTCTACCTGGCGGACCCCGTCGCCACCAACAGCGTGATGATTGCATCGGCGCAGATGGTCTTCGACTCCATGGTCGCGGCGCCGATGGCGGGTCG
>PMNO01000254.1:0-3245 GCA_003161835.1 Myxococcales bacterium
CACCTCGGCACCTGGGAGTGGGATGTCAGCGAGCCCCATGCGACCTGGTCGTCCGAGCTGTATCGCATCTATGGCCTCACCTCCGAGACGTACACGCCGAGCTACGAGAACTATCTGAAGATGGTTCACCCAGACGACCGACAGCGGGTCATGGACGCCACGAACCGCGTGTTTCACGAGCACGTCCCCTACTCGCACGACGAGCGGATCTTTCGGCCCGACGGATCCACGCGCTACCTGCACACGTGGGCGCACCCGGTGCTCGACGACGGCGGCCGCCTGATTCGCCTGGTGGGCGTCTGCCAGGACATCACCGATCAGAAGCTCGCGGAGGAGCAGGTCCGGAACCTGAACGCGGATCTCGAGCGGCGCGTCGCCGAGCGGACGCGCACGATCGAGAACTCGCTGCGCGATCTCGAGGCGTTCAACGCCATGGCCAGCCACGACCTGCGCGCGCCGCTGTCGGTGATCCAGGGGAGCTGCGCGCTGATCGTGAAGCACCTGTCGGATGCGATGCCGGCGCGGATCGGTGACAGCCTCGCGCGCATCCAGCGCTCGGTGACTCACATGACGGCCCTGGTCACCGACCTGCTCACNNAACCTGCTGGGCAACGCGTGGAAGTACTCGTCGCGCATCGAGCGCGCCCGCATCGAGGTTGGCGCGGCCGAGGTGGAAGGGCGGCCAAAATTTTTCATTCGCGACAACGGCGCCGGGTTCGACATGAAGGACGCCCACCGTCTGTTCGCACCGTTCGAGCGCCTGCACAAGGCCGCCGAGTTCGAGGGCACCGGGGTCGGCCTGGCTGGCGTCCACCGCATCATCGAACGTCACGGCGGGCGGATCTGGGCCGAAGGCGAGCCGGGGCGCGGCTCCACGTTCTCGTTCGAGCTGCCGGCGCCCTGATCCAGCGCGCAGAAGTCAACCCCCGGCCGCGCCTTTTTCTGGCGCGCCGGGGGCATCCCCTCGCAGGTTCCGAGAACTTCGCCTACCGCGACAACCTACCCACCATGCAGCACCGATCACCTGCTTCAAAACGCTCCCCGTCACCCCATCACGAGATCCCCTCACCACCCCCCATGCCCGAAACTCCTAGACCTTCCTGACCCTCCGACACTTCATCTTCCGTGCCACGCCGCCGACTCGACAGGGCCGCGGATTGGCGTCGCCTTCGTCTGGTCAAGGTAACGGATCGATGGCCGACGTTTCAGATCCCAGGCCATTCCTCGGATGTCGTTCGCCAAACAGGCCAATCCGGCGCACGAAGGCGGCCCCGCCGACGGATAATCAACGGGAGGGAGGATTCAAGCGGCCTCGCGGCTCGCTCCTTCTAGGTTCTTGTTCGCCGCACGGGCGTTGGATATCGCCTGAGCGACTTCCTCTCCGTCGATGGTCTCGCGTTCCACCAGCTTCTCGGTCAGCTCCACCAGGGCGCCGCGCAATTCCCTGAGGGTCGCCAGGCAGCGCTCATTCTGGGTTGTCAGGGTGGACTCCGCCTCGGCCACGGCAGTGGTGGTGTCGGGCTTGATGTTGAGAGCCGTCAACGCATCCAGGCTAAATAGCGTACCGCTGTCGCTCAGCCCCAAGGTTGCGACCATGGATAGCGCAAGTTTTGACGCTTCCTTCAAATCGCTCGCGGCGCCGCTGGACGCATCGTTGTAGGTGATGAGCTCGGCTGCGCGACCCGCCAGCAGCATCTGAATCCGATGTTGTAGCTCCGATTTCAGATGCAATTGCTTGTCCTCGGTCTGCGTAACAAGGGTGACGCCAAGCGCTCCCCCACGCGACAAGATGGTGACCTTCTCAACGCGGCCCACGTTCAGGACCTGGGCGATGATCGCGTGCCCGGCCTCGTGGACGGCCACACGTTCTCGCTCGCCTTCGGTCAACGCAGAGGCCGAACCGTTGACTTCACCCATGCGGCATACCTCGATCGCTTCGATGAAATTCGCCATGGGGACATCCGTCTGCCCCTGGCGCGCCGAGATCAACGCGGCGTGGTTGACCACATAGGCGATCGCTGCCGGCGTGAGCCCAGTGGTGAGGCGCGCGAGTTGGGGGCAGCTGAGTTCGCCGCCGGTCTTGACCTCCTTCGCGAAGAGGCGGAACAGAGCCTCTCGATCGGCGAGATCGGGCAGCGTGAGCTGGATCTTGCGGTCAAAGCGCCCTTCTCGCAGCAGCGCCGGATCCACGGCGTCCGGGAAGTTGGTCGCGCCGATCACGATCACGCCGCTCGAGGAATTGAAGCCATCAATCTCCGCCAGTATCTGGTTGATGATGCGGTTCCCTTCCGCCTCAGACGTACCACCTGTGTCGGTGGTCGTGCGGCGGCCGACGCCATCCATCTCGTCGATGAAGACGATGCACGGGGCATTCTTTCGCGCCTTGCGGAACAGAGACTTCACGCGCATGGCACCCAATCCCACGAACATGGCAGTGAAATCGCCACCCGTTGCGGGGATGAAATGTACATTGCACTCACCGGCCAGCGCCTTGGCGAGCCGTGTCTTGCCCGTCCCGGGAGGGCCTGATAGCAGGACGCCCTTGGGGGGCCGCGCACCGAGCGCCGTAAAACCTTTGGGGTCCTTCAAGTAGGACTTGATGTCCATGAGCGCTGACTTGGCTTCCGCGGCGCCGATGACGTCATCAAACGTGACGACCGAATCGTTCTTCGAAAATTTGAAACCATTTCCACGATACACACGGACGGCCTGAGTGCCGAGGGCCGACAAGAGACAGACGGTCAGCAGCAGGCCCATGTCCATGTGCCAGCCGTTTGCGCTCCGGATATCCTCACCCACGACTGCCAGTGGAAAAGCGGCTGCCCCCGCCTTTTCATAGGACGTCAGGACCAGGGCCGACAGCTTTCCTGCGTTGTCGCCAACAAAGTACTTCTGCCCAAGTCGTGTTGATACGAACATGCCGGAAGGTGCCAGCGCCACGCCGGCAACGTTGTTCTTTTGCATGTCCAGCAGGAGGATCGAAACGTCGCGCTCGGCAACCATCCATGGGGCCGGATCGCTGCGCATCTGTTGCAGCATTGCGTTCAGCACGATCGGCTGCCTGGCAAGGGACGAACGCCTATTCGAGACGACCACGCCGATCGCTATCAGGAGCAACGCTCCGCCAAGCAAATACGGCCACCGCTTGTTGGGTATCAATTTGTTCATGACGAGCGAACACGGGAGGGGGAGGGTTGAACGAACGACCGCCTTCTGATGCGACATACCCGCGGGAAGTGGCGCTG
>PMNO01000254.1:3265-4112 GCA_003161835.1 Myxococcales bacterium
ATGACCGACTTTGACGTGGAGGTGTATTACGACGGCGAATGCCCGCTTTGCATGCGGGAGATCCGGATGCTCCGCCGGCGCGACCAGCGCCAACGGATCCGCTTTACCGACATCTCAGCCGAGGGCTTCGACGCCGGCGTGGTCGGCCTGAGCTGGGAGACGTTGATGAACCGGATTCACGGCCGCTTGCCCGACGGCACGCTCATCGAGGGCGTGGAGGTGTTCCGCCGCCTGTACGCCGCCGTCGGCTTTTCCAGGCTGGTGGCGCTCACGCGGGTCCCCGGCATCGCCCAATTGCTCAACCTCGCATACAAACTCTTCGCGAAGAACCGCCTCCGACTCACGGGCCGGTGCGCGAATGGCGCCTGCGAGCTCCACCCGCGGGGAGTGCGCCGTCCATCGGACGAGGTCATCGCACCGTAGCCCGCGACGGCCGCCGCCACCCGCTTCAACGCGAACGGGTAAGAGCGGGACGTTCTCCACACCGCGCCAGCCAACCCTCGACGTTCGTGCGGCCCTCCAAGCTCGCGCCCAGAAAGCTGCCCGTGATCAACGCGGCCGCCGCCGGTATGTCCGCCAGGGAGAACGCGCCGAGCATGTAGTCACGTCCGGCGAGCCGCGCGTCCAGGACGTCGAGCAGACGCAGGTATTGCCCGTGGTTGTATTCGGCGGTGGCTTGGCTGCGCTGATCGGGTTTGTACGACACGGGCGTGTCCAGGCCGTGATACAGGTACTGCATCATGTAGGACTGCAGCTCGGTCCCGCCCCAGATCATCCAGCACAGAGCTTCGGCGCGCGCCGGGCCGGCCTGCGGCCAAAGCGCCCGTTCGCCGCCGTAGCTTTCGGC
>PMNO01000009.1 GCA_003161835.1 Myxococcales bacterium
CCTTCGAATCAGCTACGCGCGCGTGAAATGCGAGCTACAAATGCTACAAAACCGTTCCTCCGCTGAGGCTACCGGAACGCCGGACCTTCGCGATCGACCTCAAATGTCCATGCTGCCAGAGCGATCTGCGACTGATCGCCCTGGTGAAAACCGAGGCGTGGAGTGGGGAGCCAGCCGGTTGATAGGGATTGATCCTTGCTAGCTGCTAGAGAGGCGTGCCGGCAGTTTCTGGCGCCACTCCTGCCGCGGACAGGGATTAACGAATCTCGCGGCATTTCGTCGACACGTTCCGCAAGAGCGCGCTTGCCAGTTCCGCATCGATCGCGGCCTCCTCTTGTTGGACAGCGTCGTTTGCGGAGATGTGACTCGACAAGGTTGCTTGAGAAAGAACATCGGCTGGCACGGCTACGCCCGGACAACGGCGGTCCATTCCTTCTTCCGCAACGGTCAACAACCAGGATGGGTAACCATTCGGACGCTTCAGGTCCGGCGCGAACAATATTTCGCCTGAAATCATGACCCGACCAGTCTCCACCCACGCCCAAGAGAGAAACGTATCGCTGCTGGTGAAGCGTTCGGCGGACGAACGAGGGACCAACGCGGTGGGATCTCCCCCCGCCGGCACTTCGACGCCTTCGGGACGTTTCAGGCCGATCGACAGCCGCCGGACATCGCGTTGCATCTCAGGCCACAGGAAAATCATCAGCGCGGCTTCGCGCAAATTTTCGATGGGCATCCGCCCCTGTTCGAACGTCACCTTTCCCCGTCCCGTCTTCGAAACATCCGCCCCCCCTGGACTGGGCGCTGATCCAATGCCCAGATCGCCGCAGCGACGGGTCTGAAACGCCGCCCCGCTTTCCAAATCATAGGCGGCCAATTCATCGCAAAAAGCGTAGTGACCTCGGCGGCCCCGGACGACTAGCCACCCGCGAGAAGGGGACTGAAAAGAACCAAGCGGCGGCAAAAGGTGCCAAACCGGGCGCTCGTTTTCCACACACTGTCGCCACGCGTGATATCGCTCCGACCCGGAGTTCCCGTTGACCACGTCACACGGGAAACCGGGTCCAGCCGGTTTTTGATCTGCATCGAACCGTTGACCAATCATCAACGCCTGATCCAGGCGCAACAACCACCCCTTCGTCTCTCGTCCACAAAGCGAATCCTTCAGAGGGCAGAGGATTGGCGCGAGAGCGTGCCGGCGACGGTCGCCGTCGAGAACCAATGCCTTGCGCACGTCTGGAGGGAGGGTGACCGTGCGGGGGTCGAATCCGTTCACCAATCGGGAACGGAACCACGAGCCGCCGCCGTCGGCCCACCACGTTCTGAGAACCAGAGCGGATGCAAATCGCGGAAGGGGTGCAACGGTTACGAGATCCCGAAAACAGGGGCTCGCCAACATCCGCTGAAGACGGTCAACGAGGGGAGATGGTTGAGCGTCAGCGGACAGCGCCTCGATGGCCAAAGCGGTGTCGGCCAGTTGCTTTTGGATCGGACCGGGTGTCCGGTCGTCGTACTGACACTCGGCCAAGCTGGGCGCCGTCTTCGACGCCCCGGCCGGATTCTTCGATTCGGCCCGGGCAGGGAGCGATTCTGCGCCGATCGCTGTGCCAATGCCGAGCAACAGAATTCCAAAAGTATTCCGCATCGGTGGCTCTCTTTGATTGAAGACAATCGGTGAAACAATAAGGTGTCACTACTTGCAAGGCTCGCGCGAACAGAGTGCCAATGACCGCCCTTGCGTGGGGGCCGTCATCGTTGGCTCCGTGACTTCAAAGGGAACAGATACAGGTGCCGTGGCTGCCAAGCACCGGAAGACCTTCTGTACAACGAAGCACCAGACATGACATGGGCGCTCCGAAGGTCGATCCGCCGCTCGAACCGCACGAGCACTGCGTCGCTATACTGACCGCCTGCTCGGGCGCACACATGACAGACGCACACGCCGCTGGGACGCCCCCCAAACCATCGGGCAATAGCCCCGCGAAACAAGTCAGCCAACTCTGACCTGGTTTCGGTTCCAGTGGATAGATTAGGCGCGCAATATTGTCCACCTGCGGCACCGGTGACGGCAGGGTCGAAATGCCGCACTCCTTCAGCGAATCCAGCGCGCTCTTGCCCGCAGAACAGCTACCGCAGGTCCCCTGCTCGGAACAGAAGATCTGACCACAATCAGTGGGATTCTTGGTCGTTGTACAGATCACCTTGTGCTGCGCGCTGATTGCGCCTTTGGCTGACTTCACTGCATCGGTCGAGTTCGTCAAGATAGCGTGATCGATTTCATGCACGATCGCTCGAACCAAGTCGGCGACCGACATGTCATGCAACGCTTTGTCTCCAATGACGATACCGGTGGCCGTCCATTTACCATTCGCCGCTTCGGTGCGCGTCTCTGCAATGATACTTCCCGAAAACGTCATGGCTTGGTCGACGATAGTGATTGCCTGGGCAAGGTGAACGGCGCCCGCAACGTTTCCCTGTATCTTGCTGGTGTCGACATGCGTCGCGGTCTGCATCCGGTTCACCTGATCGGCCGCATTCGCCAAGGCACCGGATTGCGCTGTGGCTTGCAACCCAGCCTGTCTGACCACCTCTGCGAGCTTGGCGCGGTCCGAATCTGAAGGAGGAATGATAGGCTCGGCGTCGCCGCCAACGTCGGCTGCCGGGTTGATCGAACATTGATCTCGTGACCACCCTTCCCAAGCAAACTGGGGAGTTGGTTCGGACGCATCACGCAAACACTCGACAACCTGCCTTTGCTGGCCTGCCGCACTACCCAAGAGTACGCAGCGGGCCGCCAACTCGCTCCCGCCGCCACCACCACCACCTGTCCGCCGCCGGTTCGCCAAATCGCAGAGATTCAGCTGCAATGCCGCGAGGCTGCTGCCGAAGCGGGTCTTTGTGACGTCCCGCGAATCGAGAAGCTTCGTGGGAATTTTGCTCTGCGGCCCCGGCACGATCTTGCCGCTCGAATCGGCGCCGCACAGATCGTCTTCGCAGAAGTAACCCACCGCGGGATCGAAGACGCTGGTGCGCGTCACCATTTCCAGCGCCGAACAGATACCCAGCCCGAATCGCGCTGGTGACAGCAGCCCATTCAGCAGGTGGGTGATGGAGACACACCGGGCCACGTCGGCCTTCTCGCACAGAGTCGGCAGCTGGACCATGGCGTCACCCAACGGATGTTGGAGCCAGAGCCCGGTTTTCGCCACGATGCTGGTCGACGTGGCGGCCGTTCTCAAAAGGGCATCACGGTGAGCGACCATCCAATCGTAGAGTTTGGTGGGGCCCATGAACTTGGTGTTGTCGTGCAGAATAATGAGCAGATTCAGGAGCGACGAATACATTGCCTGTTGGGCAGCCGGCTGTTGCGCAGCAGGAAATCTTGCGAGTGCGTCGTCCAAGCCAAGCGTCACAGCTTCCGAGACGTTCAACGCCGTCTTAGCGGGCGCACAGGCCAGGGCCGCTACGAGCCGCCCCAGGTCTTGACTGTAGCGGGGCAAGTCATCCCGTGCGACTGATTCCGCCAAGTCCAGCAGGATCTCGTCTTTTACGATGTCTTCGCAGGTGCCATCGAACCGAGCAGAAGGCCTGGTGAACCATAAGGCCGCGCGCGTACTCGACCACCAAGCGGCCAACGCTGCGGTCGTGACGTCAGTCGGAGTATTCGGCCGGATGGCCGCAATATTGGTCGCAATTGCCTGATCCCGTGCCGCGACCGTTTGGGTCCCCGCATTGACCGCCGCTGTCATATCGGCGTCGGCCTGCGCCACAGTGCGCGCGGGAGTAGGTCCATAGGGATCGGCCAAGAAGGTCATGTTATCCAGAACATTCTTCGCGGCCGTTGCTTCTGCAGACTCCGCCGTGCGCATCTGCGCTTCGAAGGCATGAAGCTGCGTGAAGATAACTGGACGCAGCAGAACGGTTCCCGAGATCAGCGTGCCCGAACTACAGAATCTGAAAAAATCCTGGGGCAGATATGGTTGCATGGCAGTCAAGTCCGCACTGCTTGGGGTCGGGCAACTGCCGGTGCTGAAAAGCGTCCACCAACGAAATGGCACGTGTCTGACCACGGTACCTTGGTGAACCTCGATGGACTTTCCGAAGAACGATCCGATGTGCTCCGCCCCTGTCAGGGATGCCAGCGCAACGAAGGCGTTGGGCGCCACGAGCGTTCCCCGGAATGGAGCTTCAAGGGAGATACTGGTCGTTCCGGTCGCAGCCAAGAGAAGGTCCCCGGCATTTCCATTCTTCACCGTTATGCGGCCGCGCATTATTAGACCTCCTTGGACATAAATCAGCACCGGCCCGACAGCCGCATCCGCCGCCATGAGCGCCTGAGGCTCCAGATCCAGCGAGTCGAAAAAATAGGTCCCCGCGCCCAACTGCAGAGTGGCGCGCGAATTGACAGTCACGGCTCCGAAGCGTCCGGGCGAGATCGCTAGGACGGCGTCGGGCGCGAGCACACGATTGCCCAGGGAGGTTGAGGGGACCGTGACCGACCAAGAAGCAATCGCGGGAATGAGTGGCACTGTAGTGGAGAACATCCCCCCCGTGATAAGCGTTTGATTCTGAGGTGGCTGCATCCCCCCTTGTGTGCTTAGGAAGCCGGAGATTGTTGCGCGCTCCCGTAACGTCAGCAGCGCTTTGGTCCAGGTATTTCCAACCACTGCGCCGACACCAATGTTGGTATCGGTTGCACCGAGATTGCTAATCAAGGAAGGGACATTGGTCGCCGAACGAACACTACTTCGATCGTTCACTCGAAGACTGCCAGCTGCACCCAGAGCGACGGTATCGGGGTGAGTATCCGGAGGCAACGGAAGCGACAGTGTCAGGATCGTGCTGGTCAAATTGGACTTCGTGGTGACCAGTTCGTCATCGCGAGCTGCTGAGCACGTGGTCAAACTCGCAACGGTGAATAGTCCAAGGAGAACGGTCACAAATGACCGTGGTGCACTGAAAATGTTGTTGCCCCTCAGCGATGAAATGGCCATAACAAACTCCCTTGATCTGTGACGGATCAACCCCTTGAGCGCGCAGTCGTGACGCTGCCACCACTTCTCAAAGCGCGCCCAATCGACAGGGTGATGGTATCCGTGATGTGCGACCGCCCACAACTAAAAATGTCGCCAATTCAAGGCTCATTGTTGGGGCAAAGGACAAGCAACCGCGAAGCGCGCCGCGTCAAACGCCGATAGCGCCCATTCTTGGGTGCCGTCGCACATTCGGCGATGACCTTGCCGCATGCCAGCGCTGCGGGGGCCGCATGCGCCTCGTCGCCCTGGTTCAAGATCAGCA
>PMNO01000468.1:0-220 GCA_003161835.1 Myxococcales bacterium
GTGGTTACTTTCAGATGGTGGCTTGGAGCTTGTCGAAATCGGCCAGGCTCGGGCCGATGAGCGCGGGCGTGGGCAGCTTACCCACCAGCGGATCCTGCGTCTTCATTCCGTTGCCGGTGATTGAAATGACGATCGGTCCATCGTCTTTTCCGATCCGGCCGCTTTCGATCAATTTGATGGTGGCGCCCAGGGTCACACCGCCCGCGGTTTCGGTGAAGAT
>PMNO01000468.1:260-7245 GCA_003161835.1 Myxococcales bacterium
CCGCCGCCGGCGGCGATCAGGCCCAGCTTTTCCAGCTCGCCGAAGGCCTTGCCGATCTTCGTCACCAGCGAGCCGCCGGCCATCGGCACCACGATATGGGCCGGGCATCGCCAGCCCAGCTGCTCCACGATCTCGTAGCCAAAGCTCTTGGAGCCCTCGGCGTAGAATGGCCGCAAGTTCACGTTGACGAATCCCCAGCCGTACTTCCCGGCGATCTCCGAACACAGGCGGTTCACGTCGTCGTACGTTCCCTTGACGCCAACGACGCGCGCGCCGTAGATGCTGGTGGCCAGAACCTTCGCCGGTTCCAAATCGAAGGGGATCAAGATGACGGCGGGTAAGCCGGCGGCGGCGGCCTGGGCGGCGGTGGCGTTGGCCAGGTTCCCGGTCGACGCGCAGGCGACCGTCTTGATGCCGAACTCGACGGCCTTGGACAGCGCGACCGAGACCACGCGATCCTTGAACGACAGGGTGGGGTGGCTGACGGCATCGTTCTTGACCCACAGCTCGCGGACACCCAGTCGCCGCGCCAGGCGATCGGCGCGCACCAGGGGCGTCATGCCGGTCTGCATGCCCACCACCGGCGGTGCATCGAGCGGGAGCAACTCGGCATAGCGCCACATGTTGGGCGGGCGCGATTCGATCACCGTCCGCGACAGCGCCTTCGCGATCTGGGCGTAGTCGTACGCGATCTCGAGGGGACCGAAACAGTTCTCGCAAACGTGTATCGGCGCCTTGGGGTACTCGCTGCCGCACTCCCGGCAGCGCAGCGCCGTGACGGTGTTTGGTTTCTCGCGGGGCACGGGGGCCATGGTCATACAATCATCCCTGGTCAGAGGCACGCGGGGGCGGGGTACGCGGACGCGTCCAAATTGAGAATGCGCGGGGTTGACCCGCACACCCCGCACAACGCGTTGGGTTTGAACTGGACCGTCCGAATCGACATGGGCGCGCAATCATACTGGAAGAGCCGCCCAGAAAACCGAGGAGTTTCACCCCGGAGGATGCGCACCGCCTCGGCGGCTTGCAAGGCCCCGATGACGCCGGGGACCGGTCCCAAAACCCCCGCCTCGGCGCACGACGGCCCGACCCCGGGCGGCGGGACCTCCTCGAACAGGCACCGGTAGCACGGACGTCCACCCGCGGGGACNNGGCCAGGACCGCGGCGTCGTTGGCCAGAAACTTGGTCGCGAAATTGTCGGAGCCGTCGATGATCACATCGTACCGATTCACCAGGACCGCCGCGGACGTCGCGTCAAACCGGACCGGGTGGGGTTCGATGGATACCTCGGGGAACCGCCGGGCCACCGCCCGCTCCAGGGACGTGACCTTCAATTCGCCCACTGACGCCACGCCATGAAAGAACTGCCGGTGGATGTTGGTCGCGTCCACGCGATCGTCGTCCACCACGCCGATCCGCCGGATGCCCGCGGCGCAGAGCGCGAAGACCGCCGGACAGCCCAGGCCGCCCGCGCCGATCACCAGCGCGCCCGGCGGCATTCCCTGACTGCGGCCCGCATCCCCGGGGCCCTGCGAAACCAACGGGTTCATGCGGCGGGGCGATGCCCAAGCTCGGCGGCGAATTGCGCATCCGAGCTGAAATAGCGCTCACCGGTGTCGCATAGAATCGTCACCACCGTTTTTCCCGGCCCGAGCTCGCGCGCCAGATCGAGCGCGATCTTGACGTTGGCGCCTGCGGAAATGCCGACCAGCAGCCCTTCTCGTCGGGCCAGTTCGAGCTTGCTCCGCTGGGCGTCCTGCTCGCTGATGGTACGGATCTCCGAGATGACCGATCGATCCAGGATGGGCGGGACGAAACCGGCTCCGATGCCGTCGATGCGATGCGCGGCCGGCTTGCCCCCTGACAACACCGCGCTCTTTTCGGGTTCCACGGCGATCACCCGCACATGGGGGTTGCTCTGGCGCAAGACCTGGCCCACACCCGAAATGGTTCCGCCGGTGCCTACGGCCGACACGAAGGCGTCGCAAACCAGCCCGCCCAGCTGGGCCAGAATTTCGGGCCCGGTCGTACGAACGTGCGATTCGACGTTCGCCGGATTGTTGAACTGCTGCGGCATGAAAAAATCAGGGTTCTTCGCGCACAGTTCGTTGGCCTTGTTGACCGCGCCGGTCATCACCTCGACGGCCGGGGTCAGGTAGACCTCGGCGCCGTAGGCTTTCAGCAGCGCGCGCCGCTCCAACGACATGTTGTCCGGCATGGTCAAGATCAGACGATANNGCGGATTCGATCATGGAGAGCGCCACGCGATCCTTGACCGAGCCCCCCGGGTTGAACTGTTCACACTTGCAGAACACGGCGGCCATGTCCGGCGTTATCAGGTTCCGGAGGCGGACCAGCGGCGTGCCGCCGATCAGTTCGAGCATGTTGTTGACGGCGACGGCGGGCATCGAATGCGAATCCTACCCCATGCGGGTGCGGGCTGGTTCGTTAGTCGGCCGCGCGTCCGCACAGGGAGCATATCCCGTCGATTCCGATCACGCCGACGCAGGCGCCGTCCGCGCAAAGGCGTCGGTTGGGATCGAAAGAATTCCCATCGGATCCGACGGTTGGGCGGGCGATCGCGGCGGCCGCGGATGCAGGTGCATCGCTGGCACCCTCGGAGGCGTCCAGAACCGCGAACACGCTTGCGGCGGGATCGACTTCGGCGTCGCCGGCCGCGACGCGTCCACAAGTGCCACAACGTCCATCGCTACCGATGATCCCGATGCAGGCTCCATCGGGACAGAGTCGTCGTTTGGGGTTGAAATCGGTCTGATCGTCCATCACGCGCGCAGTGTACCAGAGCGGCTTCGCGCGCTCGCGACGGCTGCCGAGTGGATTTCCGCACCGGTTCGTGATTACCAGTAGGGGCGGCCGCGTCCAAGGAGACACACCATGACAAACCATCATCTCGGTTCACAGAACGCCAGCCCCTGCACCCGCCCTTTTGGGCGAGGGCAGGTCTTGGTCCAGCTATTGGTCCTGGCGGCCGGCACGGCGTCGTTTCCCGCCGCCGCGGCGGCGCGTCCCCACGACGGGGAGCGCGGGGAGGGGCACGGGCAAGATCGTAGGGAAGAGCGCAAGGAAGATCGCAAGGACGACCGCCGTGAGGAACGCGCCGACGATCGCCGGGACCAACACGATGAACATCGCGACGAACGACGAGATCGGCGCAGGGAGGGCGGCCCCCCCATGGGCGCGCCCGNNCCCTGTCGCGGGGGCGATGGTCGCGCCCGTCATGCGCGGCGCACCGCCAACGGCCCCGCGCGCCTTTCATCCCAGGTTCGCTCCGCCTCCGCCAGTCGTGGAAAATCGCCCGCCCCGGCGCGGTTTCGTCTGGGCCAACGGGTACTACGATTGGGCCGACGATCACTACATCTGGGTCGACGGACACTACGAGCCCGAGAGGCCCGACGCCTACTGGAGCCCGCCCCGGTGGGAATTGCAGGGCGGCGTGTTCGGATGGCTACCGGGCGGCTGGATCAGCATCCAGGCCGGACCAGCGGTGGCGCCGCCTCCCCCCCCGCCCGAGCCCGTCCTGGAGGTGCGTCCCGGATTCGTGTGGGTTCCCGGGAACTATGAGTGGCGCGACACGCGGTACGTCTGGGTGGGCGGCCGCTGGGAGCCCGGTCGGCCAGCCGAACGGTGGCAGCCGGGCCGATGGGAACGCCACGGGAACCACTGGGTCTGGCATCACGGCGGCTGGCACCGGCACCGGTAGCGCGGCAGGGATGGCCGTCGCCGGGGCACGTGGATGCCCGGGACGGCCTCGACGACGCGGACGTCAGCCCTTGCAGACGAATGCGATGTCGTCGACCCAGATGTCGAAGTCGGCGCCGGAGGTCTTGGCCTCCCAGTGGATCGCGAAGATCTTCGACCGATCGAGATGGGGACGGCGCGGGACGCCCCAGAAAGGCTCTTGCTTCAGATCGCGAAACGGCAAGACGTAGCGTTTCCATTGCTCGCCGATGGTCAGCTCGGCGCCGTAGTCGTTGAAGCAGGCGCTGCAGACGGCGCCGTCGGGATCGGTGTTGCCGTCGGGCAGCTTCACGTACAGCTTGCTCGTCGAGCCCGGGCCCCGGCGCGCGAAGAAGGTGATGCCCTCGTACTTCGAGGCGTCGAAGGCCTCCTTGGGATCACGAAAGTTCAGCCCCATCGCCGCGTAGACGATCGACTTCGCGGCCAGCTTGCCCTTTATGTTGACCGCGTATTTCGAGCCGTTGCCCCCTTCCGAGACGGTGAACGTGCCGCCGTTGTCTCCCTGTTCGGGCGTGACGGTGGAGCCTTCCTTGTCCGCGTAGGTGTACCAGTAGCCGCCCCGGTCATCGAAGACGGTGATCTGATTGTTGGCGTCCTCGAAATCGTCGATGATCGCGTCGGGACCGCATTCCTTGTACGACGGAGGCCGGTCGCTGGCCGCCTTCTGGCCAAACGGCGCGCAGCCCATGCAGAGCGCCGCAACACCAATCAGGGTCAGTTGGCACAACGGATACGCAGATCGCTGCTTCATTGGTCGCTCCCCAGTGGCGGACAATTTGCCGCCCGGCGTAGATATCCGGTCTGGCATTCGCGAGTCAAGGCTGGCCAACGGCGAGGCAACGGCGACGGAGGATTGACAGGGGCGCCTTCAGACAGGACACTACGCCCGCGCCTATCCCCAAACCTTCACGGAATTTTGTTTCTTTTTGGTTGAGCTCCGGTTCGCGTTTTCCTGACATCCGCTCGGCCCGTCGGAAGAATTTCGAAGGGCACCCCCCACAGCGTCCTCAAGGAATCCACCTCATGAAGCCAATTTCTTACGCCAGCGTCGTGTTGAGCTCTCTTCTCGTCGGGATCGTACCGGCCCAGGGGGCGTGGGTGGCTCCGCCGGCAGCCCCGGCCGCGCCCAAAACCAGCTCCGTTCCGGCTGCCGCGCCCGCAGCGTCAACCACATCCGTGGCCGCGACGGTACCGGTACCGCCGCCCGCCGCACCTCACCCAAACCTTGCCGCCCCGGTACCCGTTGCCGCCCCGGCACCCGTTGCCGCCCCGGCACCTGCGGCCGCGCCACTGCCGAAGCTATCGGCAGCGGCCCTGCAGCCCGACACGGGCGCGGCATCGCGGGCGGAACCCCCGAAACCAGCCGGCGGCGCCGTGATCCCCTCGGGGGCGGGTCTGTCACCCAACATGCCGCAGGTCACCGGGGGAACGAACATCTCGACCAAACAGGTCGAGGAAATGGGTGCCAGCACGGGGGGCGGCGCCGACGAATGGAAGTTCCAGTTTCACGGCTATTTCAGGGCTCCCCTGCGCGCCAGCTGGGGACCTCCGACGCCCATTGATCAACCCTCGATCTACAATGTCGGTACCGACAACGCGCCGATGCTGCCCACGCACGGCATCGCGCCTTACGCGCCCGGCGCGACCCCCCCGTCCGGCACGCAGCTACACGGGCTGCCGCGCGTGCCCGGGTACAACTACACAGGCTGGGAATTCACCAACACGATCGGTGGGCCCTGGAGTCAGCTGAATTTTTCATACGGAAATTCGCGCGTCATGGGCACGGTGATCGTGGATGCCTACAACCAGACCGACGCCGGCTATCGCAACTTGCAGGCCCAGCAGGGCATCGATCAGGTGTTCCTGACCGTGAACCTCCCGGATGCATTCGGCGAGCAGGGCGGCCTGGTGTGGAACATCGGATCGTTCGCCAACCGCTACGGCGTCGCCGGAAAATACGACGCGGGCATGTACGAGACCTACCTGTTTGGCCGAACGCACGTCGCGGGCTCGACCTGGACGGCGAATCTCTCCAACCTGGACGCGGCGGGAGATTGGTCGCTCATCGTCGAGGCTGGTCTCGGCCAGAAGCTGGAGGTCGTCCCTTTTCTCAACAACCAGAACTATCAGATCTTCATGAACAATCCGGTGGGAGGGAACAAGGGCTCGCCGTTCCTTTCCGACCGCTCGCCTGACTATCTTCCGTGGGCGGGGTCGGTGCCCATCGGCTCGACCTACCTGCACCACGAGCATCTGGTGGCGAAGTTCAGGAACCTGCTGACGTTCGGATTGCACCACATCTTCACCTGGACGCCGGACGACAACTGGAGCGCGTCGAACTCCATGCAGAACGATCGCTCGAACGGCATGGCGCAATCCATCACGCCCCGATCACAGGGGCCCATCCAGGGCAGCATGCAGGTCATGGGTGGCGAGGTGAAGTTGAGCGGGGGGGCATTTGGCGACGGGTATCTGGGCTATTCGCGCATCGACGCGCGCAACATCAACGCGCTGGCGGATTCGTTGGAGATCGTGCACTCGTACGGTGGGCCGCAGTTCAAGCAGAACTTCTTCGGCCGGACCTACAACGGGCACACCGGGGTGTATTCGGGCCCGCAGAACGAGACGGGAATCGTTCAGAACATCAGCTTCCAATATGCGTTCAGCTTCGGTCAGCTCGCCCGCTACCCCCAGGAATTCTGGGGAGACGGGATCGATCTCGTCGTCACGGCGTTTGGTCTGCTTTCCATCGTGGACAGCAAGGCACCGCCGATAGCGGTCCAGATGGCACCGAAGCTCGATTCCTTGGCGGGCCAGGACATCACCAAGACCTGGGACATGAGCACCAAGAAGTTGAAGTTCGGCATCGACGCGCTCTATTCGCCGCTGTCCTGGGTCGCGTTCGGCGGGCGCTTCGACAGCGTGCAGCCGGATCTCGACTCGGCGTACTCCCGAACTCCCCCGCCCTCGAACAACCCGCGCGTGCCGTACGGCAATCCCGGCGGCAGCGATCTCAGCTTCAAGATGCTCACGGGACGCTTGGTGTTCAAGACCGAGTTCGTGACCCACGAAACGATCACGTTGCTCTATTCGCACTATTTCCTGGGGAAGGCGGCGTACCCCGCGTTCCCCAATGAGTGGGTCGCAAAGGCGGACGCGGACGCACTGTCCCTGGCCGCAACTTTGTGGTGGTAACAACAGCTCCAGGAAAGGGCACGTTCATGA